>DBFWRP010000186.1:0-3949 GCA_048222005.1 Muribaculaceae bacterium
ATATATAGTTAAATGGATTTGATAGCTTATTAACCAAATGGTAGGCAGTCACGATACGCCGAAACTACGAGCCGGTGTCATGCGATTATTTGCTGGTTATAATCTGAGGCTGTTAATGTGGCGTGTAGACATTATAAAGCTTTGTAGACTCAACACACTCATAGCCTCTCGATGTAAGATACTCCAACAGTGCGCCGCTTTTTTCGGCATTGTGGTAGATGTTGGCCGTCTCTGCCTCGGTGCCGAGCATGAACGCCTCAGAGGGGGCGCCGAAATCGTCCCCGATGGTATTGTATTTAAGGATTATCACCGGTGCGCCGTTCAGATGCTGGTCAAGCTTGTGAAGGAGGCTTTCGGTCGAAAGCTGTTCTGGCCAGGAATTGCCCAGGACAGGGCGGGTGGATGTGAGGTAATACAGCATTGGTGCGCTGCCATAGATGAGCACTTCACTTCCGGCAGGGGCGATGGTCTGCACGCCGTCAACAGTAGCGTCGATTATTTGAGCTCGTTCCGGCGATGTGAGGATGCCGCGCATCAAGGGGCTTTTAAGTTGCATGGTGCAGTTGGCGGGTTGGGTGGCATCGAAGTAGAGACCGCATCGCACGGCCAAGCGGCAGCAATTTGCCAGCACAAGCAGCACGACGACAGCCACGGCCAATGAGGCGTGCCGCAGCGAAAGATGCATGCGGCTTTGCAAAAAACGCGTGCAGAACACCAGAGCAGGCACACCGGCCATCCACATGGCCGCAGGCCCGTTGTTGGAGATGCCGTTATCGCTTCCCAACGGAAATATCAGCAGCATGGCAAGTCCGGCCCATCCGGCAAAGCGCATGCGCCGCGAGCCGCAAAGTATGCTCCCCGTTGAGCCAACGAGAAATAATGCATCGAGGAAGTATGTGCTACCGGTACGGGACACTACGTATACCATGCCACAGAATGCCATTATCCAGGCAGCGCTCCTGATGAGGCGGTTGTGTGGCACGAACCTGTAGGTGTCCCATAGCATTATCCCTATGGCAAGCAGCTTGGCTGCCACTCTGCCTGCAATGAGATAGGAATCGATCTGGGCCCGGATCAGGTGGCCTATTCCGTGTGATGCCTCGCCGTCGGCCGACGAGGCTATCCCGAACAGGTCGGACATGTTGCTGACAAAGATGCTGAAATGGTTAAGAACGAGCATGGCGGCCAGAACGAGTGCCACTCCGGCAATCCATCCTGTCGCAAAGGATGCGGCAGCCTGTTTCCACATGTGTTTGCGGCGGTAAATGGCCGCGCCGATGGGAATGAGCAGGATGTAAGCGAATCCGAGAACATTGGGGATTCGGGCGAATGTGTTCATGCCAAGCACAACGCCGGAGCCGAGTGCCAGCAATACGGCGGCTGTGGGGGTGCTGGCTGTAATGCTCCGCAAGATGAGCAACAGCCCCACACATGTCAGCAGTGATGTGAGATGGTCATAGGAGAATGTGAGCGGAAGCCACCAGCTGCCAACAATCATAAGCAGGGAGGTGCCGGTCACGGCGCTGCGGAACCGGCGTGCCGGGAATGCAGCCGCAATGCATAGAGCACACAACACATTGACCGTTGCCCCCACAATGCGCATCCCCAATGCTGTGTGCGCAATCTGCAGAAGCGCACCGCCAGTCAGGCCGCTGAGATAGTACATGAAATTGTACTCCACACATTCGGGATGGGAATAGATGTTGTCATAGAATGTCAGATAGAATCCGGAATCGCACAATTCCGCACCCATGAACAGCGGTGGAATCTGGACTACAAAGCATATCACGGCCAGCCACAAAGCAAACGCTTTGCCGGACATATGTTTCAGTTTAAATGGATTCATGCCGGAATATTGGGAATGAAACAAAATGATGTTGTAAAATTAGGCATTAAATTGTGTTATGCAAAATGGCCGGACCTTCGGGACAGGGCGTGGGCGCGATACAGATTAACAGCGGAATGCCGGAGCTACATGCTGCTTACCCATTGCAGAAGGCGGTTCATTGACGCTTTTTTCGGGTGAGCAGGTAGACGGAGATTACTATTACCAGGGTCAAAGCCTCGGCAAGAGGGATGGCGAGCCACAATCCCGGAACACCTATGGCACGTGGCAACAGGAGGAATGAGGGCACAAGAAAGGCGATGCCACGGAGAAATGTGTAGGCGATGGCGGTCCAGGCTTTCTCGATGCTCTGATAATAGCCGATGAATGCGATGTTGAGCGCGAAGGCTGCGGCACAGAGAGAAAACAGCGGAAGCCCTTTCACAGCTATGCCGTAGGCGGCATCGGCAGGAGGAAGAAACATGGCGCTGATTGCAGGCGCGCCGAGGCTGATGAGCAGTGTGACCAAAAGCCCGCACACCGTGGCTGTAAGGACGGAGACACTCATGGCCTTGTTGACACGCGCGGTCTGCCCGGCTCCGTAATTAAAGCTTATGATGGGTTGCGCCGACTGGGCCACGGCATTGCTTATCGAGAAAACCAGCGGGAACAGGTAACATGCCACCGCAAATGCCGCCACGCCTTCTTCATGGAGCATGGACATGAACATGTAGTTGCCCGACAGCATCATCACACCCATGGCCAGTTCGGCAAGGAATGTGGCGAAACCGATGCGGATCATATAGCCGCAATTGCGGAGTGTGTGGGCCAGCGATGCCCACGACACCTCAAGACGGCAGAACTTGAGTGTGCGTGAGAACCAGAGCAGGTAGGCCAGCACCATCATTCCGGCCACGATGCATGCAATGGAGGTGGCCATGGCGGCTCCCTTTACGCCCATGCCGAGCGGGAAAATCATGTACCAGTCAAGGCCGATATTGATTACGGCCCCCACAATCTGCACCCACATGGCATAGCGCGGCGAGCCGTCGAGGCGGATAAGCATCATCCCCACGCATTGCATGTAAAGGAAGAACAGGCCCGGCAACAGCCACAGCAGATAATCGGTGGCATGGGCCTCCAGACGGGGGCTGCATCCCAAAATGCCGAGCAGGGGAGCGGTGCAGCACAGCGAGATGGCAATTATGGCCGACATGAGCACGAAGCCCACAACTGTGGCCTGAGTCATGACAGTGCGTGCAGCCGTGATGTTTTTCTTTGCGAGATGGATGCTTGTCACCACCGAGGAGCCTATGCCGAACAGCAACCCTATGCCAGTGGTAACCAGGAACAGGGGTGCGACAATGTTGACGGCAGCTATACCGTCGGCGCCGACGCCCTGACCCACGAAAATGCCGTCGATGATGGTGAGCGCTGAATTGAAAATCATGCCAATAAGAGTGGGGAAAAAAATGGCGCGGAACAAAGCCCAGATGCCGTCTTTCCCGAAGTCGATGCCGTCACGTCCTTTGTCAGTCATATTTTTTTCGTTCCGGAGCATGGCTGGTTTTCAGTCCTGATTTCATAAAATCAGCTCCCGCCATGCTGTCATGTTTCAGGCTGCAAAGGTAGTCATTATACTTATGGTTTCCGGCTTATTCCCTAAAACATTTTTTTGCGATGTCCTCCGGGTAGATGTAACTGTGGCTGCGTAAACCTGATAAGCTGTAAATCCCGTTAAGTTCGAGCATCTCAATCACGAATTCGGTGCAGTACAGGGCGCTCGCATCAGTGTGATCGAAATTGAAATCAAACGGGATTCCGCAGCGCAGCATTGAGTCGATATCAGCCCTTAGTCGAAGTGTGTTAATTACGGCAGGAGCCGGAAGGGCATAGAGGCAGTAGGAGCCGTTGTTCCGGAAGTATTCCTCGGGAGTTTCCGCCACAATCCTGCCGGCCGAGGTGGAAGCATGTACAAGCTGCACGGAGGTGGAATCTCTTAGCACAAATCCGCAGTGCGAGGGTGTGGAGTCGGTGACGGCAGCGCCTTTGACACTGCTGATCGAACGCACCGCCACACTTTCCCATGAGTTTCCCACGCTGAAAAATATATCGCCTGAGTTC
>DBFWRP010000187.1:0-1605 GCA_048222005.1 Muribaculaceae bacterium
TCCGCCAGATCCATTTGACGCAGTTCTGTGTAGGTCACGCCATTGCCAGACCACACCATGCACCAAAAGCCCTTGTTGACATTGGCTTTGTGGGCAGCATTGGCAATGTCCAGTTCAGCTGCGAAGAAACTGCTCGATGGCGGCGATCAGCTTTTCGGCAGTCTTCAGGTCTTCGTTGTCGTCAAAGAACTCCATGCCCTTTGCCTTGACCTCAGGGGGTGCCACAACGCAGTTTTTGAACATGCCGTCCATGTACTTTGCGCTCTTGCGCTTACCGTTGCCGGTATTGCCGCACTCATCGTTGAAGTCGTAGTACCACGAGGGCGAAACGCTCTGGAGGGTGAATTTCTGATCACCAATGGTGATTTCCTTAGTTTTAGCCATATATTTTCGGTAGCCCCTTTCAGATAAACTTTTTGGACGCTCCGGCCAGTTCGTTCCGGCCATAGCTTAGCGATAATTCAGAGACGGCACAAAGATACTGACCGACTCAGAACCGATCTCCTTTGCGCGGGTGATGTCAGGCGGTTTGATGACGCGGCAGCGTTCCTCTGCCACATTGACCGATGCCGAATCGTTGGCATCAACGATCATCAGCGAGACTTCCTTACGCTTGAGCGCAAGGCTGCGGACATACGGCAGGCTGGACGAAGTACCCATCAGCGTAACAGTGATGGTGCCGCTCTCATTTGCATTTTCGCTGTATCCTACATCGCCCTTTACGCCGACCAGCGTCGTAACAGTGTCTTCATTGCGGGCAATCGTGATCATAGAGTCCGAAGCAAAGCCGGTAATGATCTTGCCGTTCATCACCAAGTTCACCTTTTTCGGGTCATAGGATGCAACTTCGATATTACTTGCCATGACAGCTTCCTCCTTTCTTAGCCATTCAGGGTGACGCGCAGGGTGCCGTTGACCTTGACGCTGTGAACAGCGCCCTCCAGCTGGGCACTCCACTTGATGTCGGGCATCTGGCGGTTGCGGGCCTGCTCATCGGTCGCATCTGCCCGCTTGGGGATCACAACCGTGTACACACCGGTGTCATCCTCCGGGTCAGTTGCGATAATGTGCAGTTCCACAGCCCGGTTGAGTGCCGCGAACACGCCGGCCGCAACCAGTGCGAAACCGTCATCCGTGTAGGCAATCTTCTTGTTGGCAATGAAAATCTCATACAGATTTTCGCGGATCTGATGGGTGATGTAGTCAGCGCCCAACACATTGTCGATGAAATTCCCATCACCGCAGATGCCGTTCTTCATGTACTCGTGCTTATACTCCGCTGTCATAAAATTGACGCGGTTCTCCTCCAGCAGGTCGCGCTCACTGTCGCGGAGGTCCGCAACGCTCACGCCGTCCGGCACTTTCCACTTCCATGTGACGCTCTCCGGCCAGAACGGACCGACACTGCCGACCCATGCTGCATCCGCCCACTCGGCCAGATTATCAGCATAGGTCACAACGCTACGGCCATACTCGTTGACATATTCCTTGTCGTTGGTCTGGCCGAAGTAGAACTTGCGGTGATCTTCCACACCGGCACCCAGCGCTGCTTCCGTGGGTTCCGTACTTTCCGCCCACTTGCACAGAGCAGTCACGCAGGCCGGG
>DBFWRP010000188.1:0-1638 GCA_048222005.1 Muribaculaceae bacterium
GGCCAATATAGCTAAATAACTAATATAGCTATTTTAGCTAATATAGGCTATTGTGCTATCATGGTTGTTTTGCTATCAGGGAAAAAGCTGGAGGATTATGCGCGGCGGAGGCGGCGGAAGGCGTGGGCAATGAGGATGATGGTCACCACTGTTGCGCAGATGTCGGAGGCGTAGAAGGTGGACCACACGCCGTTCAGGCCAAAGAAATGGGGCAGAATGTAGAGCAGCGGGAGGAAGAAGAGAATCTGGCGAGTGAGGCTCAGGAAAATAGAGAGGCTGATTTTGCCGATTGACTGGAAGTAGGTGGTGGCCACAATCTGGAATCCTACCATCCAGAAGCACAGCATAGCGGTGGAGAGTGCCTTGGCAGTAAAATCAACCAGGCTCTGGTCGCTTACGAATGCGCGGGCAATGAGGTGGGGAATGGTGAGCCCTGCAAGCCATCCGGCAAAACTTACGGTTGTGGCTGCGCATACGGCGAGCCAGAAGGTGCGTTCCACACGCTTGTAGCGCTTGCAGCCGTAGTTGAAGCCTACAATGGGCTGCATGCCCTGGCATATGCCGAGAATTATGCAGCACAGCATGGAGGTGTAGGTAACGAAGATGCCCGACGCTGCAATGGCCGCCACGCCGCCGTAGTCGAGGAGCGCGCGGTTAATGAAAATGTTGATCAGGCAGGCGCCTACATTCACCACAAACGGTGCGGCACCGATGCCTACCATTCCCCATATAAGGGGGAAATCCAGTCGGTAGATGCCTGGACGGAATGTTACAGGCCCGTTGCTTTTCCGGCAGAAGTGCTGCATTACGAACACCATGGAGATGGCCATGGCTATGTCAGTTGCAATCGCGGCCCCTTTGATGCCTGCATCAAGCACGTAGATGAACGTGGGGGCAAGCAGGATGTTTAGTCCGGCACCTATGAACATCGTTACCATGGCCTTTACCGGAAAGCCTGATGCGCGCATCACGTTGTTGAACGAGAACGTGAGGTTGGTGAGCATCAGTCCGGGCAGAATATACATCATGAAGTCGCGTGCATAGGGGAGGGTGACCTCGTTGGCGCCGAACAGGCACAGCACTTCGTCCATTTTCCATGCGAACAGCCCGATGTAGATTGTGCCGATTACGAGTGTGAGCACAAGCGCGTTGCCAAGGATGCGCTGGGCCTTGTTTTCCTGTGACGCACCGAGAAACAGGCTGACACGTGCCGCGGCACCGGCGCCTACAAGGGTGCCAAGTGCGGTGGCTATGTTCATTACGGGAAATGTGATGGCGAGTCCCGCTATGGCTTCCGGTCCGACAACCTGTCCGATGAAAATACGGTCGACAATGTTGTAGAGCTGCATCACAAGCATTCCCACAACGGCAGGGAGGGAATATTGCCAAAGCAGCCGCCCTATGGGTTTGTGTTGAAGCTGCTCAAGGCGTTCGGCATCATTGGCGGTATTGGCATTCCTTATGTTCATTGCGGAAGGGAGATTGGGGGGAGAAGGGAGTATGGCGGTCGCGGAAGCGCTTTATTTTGTCAGCGCAAAGAATTCGCGGCGCAGGTCGGGGTCGGTGGCGAAATCGCCTACGTAGTCGATGGTATCGGTCGACGAGAGCTGTTTTTCCACGCCACGCATCTGTATGCAG
>DBFWRP010000189.1:0-1120 GCA_048222005.1 Muribaculaceae bacterium
TCAGCATCAACTTCGCCGATCAGAGGTCGAGCACGAGGTTCCACCCGTGCACATCTTCGGCTTCTCCGTTACGGATGGCATTAAGCGTGTCGTAGAAACGGCAGGTGACAGGGCCGGGCTTGCCGTCCTTGGCCACCACATACTTTTTGCCGGTGTCGAGGTCGTGAATCTCGCCTACCGGCGAGCACACTGCGGCGGTGCCGCACGCTGCAGCCTCCGAGAACTCCGGAATCTCCTCAACCGTGATGTGGCGACGTTCAACCTCCATTCCGAAATCGCGTGCCAGCTGCATGAGCGAGTCATTGGTGATCGAGGGAAGGATAGACTCGGATGCAGGCGTGATATATTTGCCGTCCTTGATTGCATAGAAATTGGCCGGTCCGCATTCGTCAAGATATTTTTTCTCCTTGGGATCAAGATAGAGCACTGCCGAGTAGCCGAGGTCATGCGCATGCTCGCCTGCCACCATCGAGGCGGCATAATTGCCACCTACCTTGAAACGGCCGGTACCCTTGGGCGCCACTCGGTCGAACTGACGGGTGATGCATATGTTGGTAGGTTTAAAGCCTGATTTGAAGTACGGGCCGACAGGTGTCACAAGCATTATGAAGCAATACTCATCGGCAGGCTTCACACCCACACGTGCCGTCATGCCTATTTCAAGAGGACGGATGTAGAGCGAGGCTCCCGAGCCATAAGGGGGGATGAACCGCTTGTTAAGCTCTATGACTTTTTTTGTCATTTCCATGAAAATGTCGGTAGGCAGCGGCTCCATCATCACGCCTTCAGCCGACTGCTGTATGCGCAGGGCGTTTTCAAGCGGACGGAACACACGCACCTTGCCATCCTTGCCACGGAAGGCCTTCAGGCCCTCAAAGCACTCCTGACCGTAATGCAATGCGGTGGCCGCGATATGCATCTCTATAGTCTCTGACGAGGACACTTCAATCTCGCCCCATTTCCCATTGCGGAAATAGCAACGCACGTTGTAATCGGTGGGCACATATCCAAAACCCAGACCCGACCAATCAATATCGCATTCTTTCATTGGTTAATGTATTTAGAGTAATATATTTCAATAAATCATATCACCTTGATAATATACGACACCATATATAAT
>DBFWRP010000019.1:0-9917 GCA_048222005.1 Muribaculaceae bacterium
TTTATAAGGATTTATTCAAATCTTTTTGCTAATATTGCATTTATAACATAACTATTAGCAAACCAATCAAATCCCAATTTATGAAAAAATTCATTTACCTGACTTTGATGACTGCGCTGACATGTTTTTCAGTCAGCGCGAAACGCATAAGTCCCGACCAGGCCATTTCGGTTGCCAATGCCGAATCGGCGTTGCGCATAAGTCCGCCGCATGGCATGTCCAAAAGCCCAGGTGTACGCTTCTCCAAAATTGCTGCCGAAACCGATGCCTATTATGTGGTGACCACCCCCTCGGAGAAGGGGTTCGCCATCATTGCTTCCGACGATGCCATGCCGAATCTGCTGGCAGGGTATTCACTCGAACGCCAGTTGCCTGCCAATCCCGACGCCATGCCGCCCCAGTTAAAGGCGTGGCTGCACGATTATTCAGCCATAGTGAAGGCCGTGGCCGATGGCAGGCTGACATTAAGGGGTGCCAATCCGGAACTCAAAGGGGAAGCTGTGGCTCCGCTTATGAAAACCAAATGGAACCAGGACATGCCATTCAACAATTTCGCACCGTTATTCGGCTCGAACCATGCTCCTTCGGGGTGCGTGGCCACGGCCGTGACACAGGTGATGAAATTCTTCAATTTTCCCAAAAAAGGGAAAGGCGAGGTGACGGCTTATCCCTATTATTCCGATTCCGAGAAAATCGATCTATCCACTCATACCTACGACTGGGAAAACATGCTCGACGTCTATGAGTGCGAATGGGATTACGATGCTCAGAAATATCTGCCCGGCAATTTCAACGACACTCAGGCCACAGCCGTCGCCACCCTGATGCGCGACTTCGGATACGCCGTGGAGATGAGTTATCGCGCGAATGAATCCGGCGCGCAGTCCTCGTATATACTTCCTGTTCTTGTGCGTCACTTCTCCTATTCGCCCGACGCGTGCTTCAGTTTCCGCGGCAACCAGAGTGAGGCGGACTGGAACGGCGCAATACGCCGTTCGCTGCTCGCCGGCAGTCCGGTGCTCTATTCCGGCACGGACGGGAAAGCCGGGCATCAGTTCGTTTGCGACGGCATAGATGAAAACGGCTTCCTGCACATCAACTGGGGCTGGGGCGGAATGAGCGACGGATATTTCGACATGAACATCCTTTCGCCCGACAATCTCGGCATCGGCGCCGGCAACGGCGCATACTATCAGGAACAGGACGTTATCCTGAACATCAAGCCCGGCGACGAGAGCATTGATAACACCGCCTACAATACGCCTCTTTCTCTCAGCAACATGAGCTGCTCATACCGCGATGCCGACGGCAAGCTGAGTTCAAGGAACTCAACCATTTTTACTGCACAACTTTACAATGCATCCGGCTCTCAGATCAATTCGGGCGACCTGAAATACTTCCTGACCCTTACCGACATGAACGGCAAAGTGGTGTATCAGAACCGCGAGCAAGGCAATCACGACATAAGCCTACCTCCGAATTATTATTACGGATCGAAGGCGTTCTATTTTGACGGCGGAATAGCATCGGCCGACATACCCGACGGAGACTACAAGGTGATACCTCAGTATGCGTATTACGCCGACAAAAGCGCAGGCCAGCTGGGCGAGACACGCGACTTCTCAAAGGACCGCGAATATATCCCTCTCACAGTGAAAAACGGCGATTTCTATCTCGACAAACCTCAGCCTGAGGGCGAACCGACCATTGCTGTGACAGGAGCCTCAGCCGGCCTGATTATTGCCGGGGTAGACATGGATTTCTCCCTCGTGGTCAACGTAAAGAGCATTACGGACACCTACCAGTCGTGGGCCGGATTTTCCTATTGCCTGATTCATGAGAACGACGACACCGGCACCATTCCCTCGGCCGATTCCAACTGCTGGAGATACGGCTCCGCCAAGTTGTATCCCGGGACCACAATCGGAGTCACAGTCAGCGCATATGGTCCTGAGCTGTCAAAAGCCGGACGCTACCGCATGTACTTCCGCCAGGAGGATAACGATATAACCCCGCAGGAACCAGTATGGGTGAACGCCATGGCGGCTCCCACCGAGGGCTTCGTCCTGACCCAGCCGCTCGGCACCGTGTCGCTTCCGCTCTCGGACGGCATGTATGTCGGGGCGGACATAACCCCATATGTACCCGGCACTTTTTACGAAGGTAAGGTGCAATTCTGGGCATATCCTGAAAGCGGGGCTCCCGACGAAGCTTTCCTTGTAGGCACAAGGGAAGTGTCACTGCAGTCCAACAGGGAAGCATGGATAGGCGCTTCGCCGGATGTAATGCTGGAAAAGCCTCTGGGCAAATATGCACTCTTCCTTAAATATCAGTCGGGCGATGAATGGAAAACAGTGCCCGGCGACACCAACCGTGGCACGCTCGACTTTTTCGACGAAGGGATGGAATCGTATCTGATGATTCTCACATCCGCGGCGAAAATCGGCGAACGCAATGAAGCCCATCCGGGCGACGCCCTCGATGTTGAATACCGGCTCACCTGCCGCACGGACTTGAATATGGTCAATCCCCAGATTTCTCTGCTTTGCCACGATATTGAGCACCCCGAAAACTATAATGAGTGGATCGGAAATGTCGAAAACCTCACCATCTCCTCAACCAACATTGCCAAAGGTGAGGAATTCGTGATCAAAGGTAAACTGAACGTAAGCAGCGGTCTGGATTGCGGCACCGGAAAGACTTATGTAATCACTCCCGCAATCTATGACCAGACCGACGGCAACAATGTGTATTACTCGGCGGTGCGTTCATATCCTTACGGTGAATCGATGAAACTGCGCGTCGACCCGCTCCCGGCAGAACACGTCGACATCACGGTGAACAGTTTCGAGACCACCCAAACGTTCATGCCGGGCGACGAGACAGCTTCCGTTCTCTTCGAAGCGAATATCACCAACAATGCCGAAAACCCGCTCACTCACACCCGCATCAATTTCTATCCGGTGCATGTGAGCATGGAGACAGACAACCCTGACTTCGAGAAACTTCCTCACGGCTCGTTCGTTCCATCGAATTTTGATGCAGGCGAAACGGTGAACGCCTACATAGGTATGAGCGGCGATATGTTCCCGCAATATGGCGTTTACCGCATTTACGTCACCTATGAGGATGCCGGCCGTCAGGTAATCGTCACAGGATTCGACCCCATATACGTGAACATCCCCAACAGCCAGTACGACGTTGTGGTTGAAAGTGCCTCGGATACATACGAGAAGTATCTCGAACCGGAGGTGAATTTCAACATCGACCTTACGCTCAGCTGCGCCACATCCTACTTTGGCCCGCTTGAATTGTGGGCTCGTCCATACTGGGGCGGACAGGAGAAATGCATCCTCCAATGGAACACTTCGGTGGCAGCAGGCACACCAGCGCAGCTGCAGCTCGAAGCATCGTCCGACGCCTTCCTCAACCTGCCGTTCGGCATATACCAGTGCTACTTCAAGGTCAGAGCCGACGGCAGGATGGTTAAGGCCGACGGCGAGAACAACAAGCTCATCTATAACGTGGCGGGCATAAGCTCCGGCGCTCCGGTGCTTGTTCTTAATGACAATGTCACTCTATCGTCCGGCTCTACGCTGCCCCAGGGAGTGGAAACTGAAATTTCGCTCTTTGCCTATGCTTACGGCCCGATCACACCGGACTATTCGCTTGCACGAATCGAGCTCGTCGACGAGGAGACAGGCGAGGCCATTAACGTTGAGGGCGGCACTCTTGAAGGCCCGGTATCAATCTCCCAGGGAAGCTTTGTCACCCTCAAGGCAAAAGTGAAGCTCCCGGTCGACGCTTCGTCCGAAGGCAAAATGGTTAAGATCCAGCCAGTGATTCCCCTGACCGACTATAGCTTCCTCAATCTGCGCACTTATCCCTATGAAGAATCTCTGCGCGTAAGGCAGACAGCAAGCAGCGGTTTGGGCGAACTCACCACCGACGGATGCTCAATCACACTCGATGGCAAAGTCCTGAGAATCGGCAATACCGAAAACGGCGGCGAAATCAGAGTCCATTCGGCCAACGGCATGCTCTGCCTGCAGCGTGAGGTGGGCGCCGGCCATACCGAAATCGGTCTGCACGCCCTTCCGGCAGGCTTCTACGTCGTCACACTGACCACCGGAGGCAGAACCCTCACATCCAAAATAATCCTGAAATAACAGCAATACAATCCTGCATCAACATCACATCCCACAAACCAAGGAGAGCCGGAACAAAACGTCCGGCTCTCTTTATATAATTCATAATCCTCCATCATTACTCCTTGTGTCCGAATCGACCTGGTGGTGTCGCTGACACAGCGCCCGAGGGGGCTCTTTTTCATGGCAGCGGTGCAGATAGGTGGGGATTGGGTTTCGTTAATTGATAAATTATGAGTAACTTCGCGAAATAATATGCGATCAGGCATGGCGGAAGGCGGATTCAGTGCCAACCGGCAAGCCTGACATGATGTGTTAATACCGATAAGTTGCTGACAAACAGCGTACAGTCAAAACATGTATTGAGTGTACAAACTTTTTCAGCCACTTTTGACGTTTAATTTTTATCAGCCACATAACAACAGTTTTTAGCCTTATGATAACGCAAGACCAATTGAAAGAAGCCGTTGAACGCAAGGACGCGCTCAAACGCTATCTCGACATTGACAACAAAAAGATCCAGATTGAGGAGGAGGAGCTGCGCACGCACGTGCCCGACTTCTGGGAGCATCCCAAGGAGGCACAGGCGCAGATGAAGAAAATCAAGGACCTCCAGGCCTGGGTCAACGGCTATCATGAAGTGGAAGTGGCTGTTGACGAGCTGGCAAGCGGATGGGATTTCATCAAGGAGGGCCTAATCGAAGAGGAGGAACTCGATGCCATGTATGCCCAGGCCATGAATGCCATCGAGGCCCTGGAGCTCCGCAACATGCTGCGCCGCGAGGAGGACCACATGGGCGTGGTGCTCAAAATCAATTCAGGCGCGGGCGGTACAGAAAGCCAGGACTGGGCGTCGATGCTCATGCGTATGTACCTGCGCTACTGCGAGAAACATGGCTACAAAACCTCTATCGCCAACCTCCTCGAGGGCGACGAGGCCGGCATAAAATCGTGCACCATCAACGTGGAGGGCGATTTTGCCTACGGCTACCTCAAGAGTGAGAACGGTGTGCACCGCCTGGTGCGCGTGTCGCCCTACAACGCACAGGGCAAGCGCATGACCTCGTTCGCGTCCGTATTCGTCACCCCGCTGGTCGACGACTCCATCGAGGTGAAGGTGGAACCCGCGCTCATGTCGTGGGACACATTCCGTTCGGGCGGCGCAGGCGGCCAGAACGTGAACAAAGTGGAATCGGGCGTGCGCCTGCGCTACCAGTACACCGACCCCTACACCGGCGAAAAGGAGGAGATTCTCATCGAAAACACCGAGACCCGCGACCAGCCCAAGAACCGCGAGAACGCCCTGCGCCACCTGCGTTCAATCCTCTATGAGAAGGAGATGAACCACCGCCTGGAGGAGCAGGCTAAAATCGAGGCCGGAAAGATGAAGATTGAATGGGGCTCGCAGATACGCAGCTACGTGTTCGACGACCGCCGCGTGAAGGATCACCGCACCGGATTCCAGACCTCCGACGTCAACGCCGTGATGGACGGCGACCTCGACGGCTTCATCAAGGCATACCTGATGGAATTTGCCGGAAACGAGGAGGAGAAATAACTTTTTTTCAGAACAAAAACAACTCACACTCACATGAATATACTTGAACTCAGCGAACAGGAAATCGTGCGCCGGCAATCGCTGGAGCAGATGCGTGCCATCGGCATCGACCCCTATCCCGCAGCAGAATATAAGGTTACAGGCCACACAGCCGAAATCAAGGAGAATTTCACCGACATCCCCGTTGACGCCGAGGGCAATCCGCTGCCCGACGCTCCCGAACCCCGCCGCGTAAGCGTGGCAGGCCGCATCATGGGCCGCCGCATCATGGGCAAAGCCTCGTTCATGGAGCTGCAGGACGCCAACGGCCGTATACAGGTCTACATCAACCGCGACGAACTGTGCCCGGGCGAGAACAAGGACCTCTACAACGTTGTGTTCAAGAAACTGCTTGACATCGGCGACTTTGTAGGCGTCGAGGGCTATGTGTTCCGCACTCAGACCGGCGAAATCTCCATCCACGCCTCGTCGCTCACCGTGCTCTGCAAGAGCCTCCGTCCGCTCCCCATCGTCAAGGTGAAGGACGGCGTGACCTACGACGGCTTCGAGGACCCCGAGCTGCGCTACCGCCGCCGCTACGTCGACCTCGTGGTCAACGAAGGGGTGAAGGAAATCTTCATCAAGCGCACCAAGGTGTTCAACTCCATGCGCAACTACTTCAACGAACACGGCTACATGGAGGTGGAAACCCCCATTCTGCAGAGCATCCCCGGCGGAGCTTCGGCACGCCCCTTCATAACCCACCACAACGCGCTCGACATACCCCTGTATCTGCGCATCGCCGACGAGCTTTATCTCAAGCGCCTCATCGTGGGCGGCTTCGAAGGCGTCTACGAGTTCTCCAAGAACTTCCGCAACGAGGGTATGGACCGCACTCACAACCCCGAGTTCACCTGCATGGAGATCTATGTCTCCTACAAGGACTACAACTGGATGATGAACTTCACCGAGAAGATGCTCGAACGCATCTGCCTCGAGGTGAACGGCACAACCGAGGTGAAGGTTGGCGACAACGTCATATCGTTCAAGGCACCTTTCCGCCGCGTCACCATGCGCGACGCCATCCTGGAGCACACCGGCTTCGACATCGACGGCAAGGACGAGGAGCAGCTGCGCGCAGCCGCCAGGGAAATGGGCATCGAGGTTGACGAGACCATGGGCAAAGGCAAACTCATCGACGAGATCTTCGGCGAGAAATGCGAAGGCACCTACATCCAGCCCACATTCATCATCGACTACCCCATTGAGATGTCGCCGCTCACCAAGCGCCACCGCCTCAACCCGCAGCTCACCGAGCGCTTCGAGCTGATGGTCAACGGCAAGGAGCTGGCCAACGCCTACTCCGAGCTTAACGACCCCATCGACCAGTACGAGCGTTTCGTGGAGCAGATGCGCCTCTCCGAGAAAGGCGACGACGAGGCCATGATCATCGACCACGACTTCATCCGCGCCCTTGAATACGGCATGCCCCCCACATCGGGCATGGGCATCGGCATGGACCGCCTGGTGATGCTCATGACCGGCCAGACCACCATACAGGAAGTGCTGCTGTTCCCGCAGATGCGTCCCGAAAAGGTGGCCCGCCGCGACAAGGAGGAGGCATACGTGGCCGCAGGCGTACCCGCCGAATGGGTGGCACCGCTGCAGAAAGCCGGTGTGCTCACCGTCGAGGCTCTTCACGCCGCCGTGCCGGGCAAACTGCATCAGGAACTGTGCGGCATCAACAAGAAATTCAAGCTCGGCCTCAAGAACCCCACTATCGACGAAGTGACCGCATGGACCGGAACTACCGCCGAACATTAATGCCATAAAAAACAGCCTTCAACAAAAAGCACTATGTTACCGAAAGATTTTCCCGGACGCGTGGCCGTGATGGGCGGCGGCAGCTGGGCCACGGCCCTTGCCAAGCTGCTGCTGCGCAACCGCGACACAATCATGTGGTACATGCGCCGCGACGACCGCATAGAGGAATTTCAGCGTTTGGGGCACAACCCGGCCTATCTGACAGACGTGCAGTTCGACGTGCAGCGCATAGAGTTTTCGTCAGACATAAACTACGTGGCCCAGCAGGCCGACACCCTAATGCTCGTCATGCCGTCGCCCTACTTCAAGAGCCATCTCGAAAAACTGAATGTCGATATAAGCAAGAAATTCGTCGTCTCCGCCGTGAAAGGCATCGTGCCCGACGAGAACATGCTTGTCACCGACTACATGCGCGATAAATTCCATGTGGCCGACAACCGCCTGCTGGTGGTGAGCGGCCCCTGCCACGCCGAGGAGGTGGCACTCGACCGCCCCTCCTACCTCACCATCGGATGTAAGGACATATCCGCCGCAAAGCGGTTCGGACTGGCCCTGTGCGGCTCCAAAAACAGCCACGCCATCCCCACCACCGACGTTGACGGTGTGGAATATGCCGGAGTGCTCAAAAACGTCTACGCCATCGCCGCAGGCATTGTGCACGGCCTCAAGAAAGGCGACAACTTCCTGGCCATGCTGGTGTCGAACGCCATCCGCGAGATGGAGCATTTCCTCGATGCAGTCAATCCTCGTCCGCGCCACATCTGCGACAGCGTCTATCTCGGCGACCTCCTTGTAACCTCCTACAGCCGTTTCAGCCGCAACCACAATTTCGGTTCCATGATCGGAAAGGGCTACTCGGTTAACGCCGCGAAGATGGAGATGGAGCAAACCGCCGAAGGATACTACGGCGCGAAGTGTATCCATGAAATCAACCAGCGCTACGAAGTGGCCATGCCGATAGCCGACACCGTCTACGACATAATCTACCGCCGCGTGCGTGCCGACCGCGCCATTGCCGCACTTTCGGAACAGCTCGACTAACCCCTCCCTCCCACGTCCACCATTTCCTGATGATAGAACTGAAAGACATACACCGCAGCTTCGGCGCGCTTGAAGTGATACGCGGCGTTGACCTCACCATCCACAAAGGGGAGATTGTGAGCATCGTCGGCCCAAGCGGAGCAGGCAAAACCACCCTGCTCCAGATTATGGGCACGCTCGACCGCCCCACCTCCGGCTCGGTGGTCTACGACGGCACGGATGTCGGCGCACTCTCGTCCGCGCGGCTCGCGCGCTTCCGCAACGCCTCCATCGGCTTCGTGTTTCAGTTCCATCAGCTCCTGCCCGAGTTCACACTGCTCGAGAATGTGGCCATGCCCGCACTGATCGGGGGCAGACGCCGCTCCGAAGCATTTGCCGAGGCAGCGAAACTCATTGACTATCTCGGACTTGCCGACCGCTCCTCGCACCGCCCGGCACAACTTTCGGGCGGCGAACAACAGCGTGCGGCAGTGGCCCGCGCACTCGTCAACCGTCCGGCCGTGGTGCTTGCCGACGAACCCTCGGGCAGTCTCGACAGCCACAACCGCGCCGAACTCCACCGCCTGTTCTTCGACCTGCGGCGCGACATGGGGCAGACATTCGTCATCGTCACCCACGACGAATCGCTCGCAGCCGACTGCGACCGCATTGTCCACATGGCCGACGGCCTTGTCACCTCCATAACCTCTTCCTCCACCGCTACTCCAGCTTCACCACACACCGAAAATGCCTGACATCCTCTCAACCATCCGACACAAGGCCACATGGCTGCTCATTGCCGCCACATCCGCACTTGCCACAGCGTGCTCCGATTCCGATGCCGACGAAGTGCATCTCCCCACGCTCTACGACATTGCGGAAGTCACCGCCGTATCGGCTCAGGGGACCACATTTTCCGTCTACCGTCCGGACGCCGACGAGCCCGCTGTGCTCACCGCCGCAGGCTACGTCCCAGCCACGACCGAGCCAGGCAACTGCGTGTTTCTTGGATACACCATGACCGACGGACGCGCCCCCTACACCTCCGGCCCCGTCGAGGTGCAGGCATGCGGCCGCGTCACCAACAGCCGCCTCAAACGCGGCAGCACCGAAAGCCTTGCCGGCTGGGACCTCGACCCCGTTTGGCTCACAAGCCTATGGCGTGCAGGAGGCTGGATATGCATGCAGCTCAACCTCCCCTACTCCACCGAGCCGCGCCAGTTCTCGCTCGTGGTCAACGACGCCACAGCCAACGACGAAGTTCCCCAGGCATACCTTTATCACCGCCGCAACGACACGTCGCCCAACTTCAGCCGCCGCTACTATGCCGCCTTCGACGTCTCCGAACTCTGGAAAGTGCAGACATGCCGCGCCCTCGAAATCCACGT
>DBFWRP010000190.1:0-7350 GCA_048222005.1 Muribaculaceae bacterium
TCGTCAAGCTATACGCCTGAAATTTTAACTCTCGATTCCCTCTGTTTTAACAAATGCACCGTGTTTTCGGCTTGAGCCATTTTCGGCGGTAATATGAAGTTTTTCCCTTAACATGCAATTCATCCTCAGATTGATGCCAACATAGGGAGTACAGTAAGTTTTTTCATTTATGCCAATTTTATAGGCTAAGTTAACAGGAATGTTGAAATTGATATTTTGAATCTTGTATTTTTTTTCTTCACTTCCGCTATAAATATCATTTTCCACGGGAATTGAATAATATGCTGTTTCCGTTTCTGTTCTAAATCCGAAATTGAAATTAACGCCGGTTTCAAGAAATAAGGGAATCCTTTTGCTTAAACTGAAGCCATGCAGATACTCAATACCGAAACCATTAAGATGTAGATGCTCAGTTTCATATGACGAGACTTCTTCTGATAGTTTCGTATTCGTGTAAGCAACGGCCACTCTGTTGTATGAGTCGTAAATCGAATTAATTGACGTTTTCATATCCGTCATCTTTGTTTGGGCAGGAATGGTTGCCGTGGAAATAGCTAAGAACAAAGAGACTGTAGGCAATTTGATAAAACGTGAAATCGTCGGATGTGTAGTAAAGCCGATTCTTCTCATGGTGGTATTGTGGTTGTATGCATTCCGGCTCTAAAATGCAATGTGTTATGGTTGGTCTATTTATATTGGGACACACAAAGAAAGTGGAGCCTCATCTCACTTATTCTTTGATGTGGGCCTAGGAACCCAAGAAATACGAATAAAGTGATAGTAAACTCCACTTTGACCGTATGTCTCAAATAATGACAATACAAGCCAAAAAGAGCGTCTATTCACTGTCGTTCTGTATTTCTTTGTTGAAATTTCCTAGGTTTCATCAAAAGAACGAAGCGAAAACGCTTTCTCAATATGTCCGCAACCCGACAGGGTGCAATGCAAATTTATGAATTATTTATATTTTGTGCAATGTTGGATTAAGGATTATGTCCACGTTTCAATTATGATGGCACGGAAAATTATTGAAAAATGAAATGAGGATTGAATGTTGACTTGAATCAACGTCTTATCTTTTGGTAAAACAAGGATTTGTGAAATATCTGATATGCTTACATCGTTTTGAGAAGATGGTAATGTCAACGGCTATTTTTTATGGGGCAGATACATGATTGAGGTTGCTGCAATACTGCTAAATTTCGGTCAACAACGTAGGGACGCACGGTCTGTGCGTCCGGTGTAAGGTGTTGTTGATGTGTGATATATGCGGACGCACGAGCCGTGCGTCCCTACGAGCTGACGGCATATCATATTGTAAGGACGCGCGACCTGTGATTAAGTGGAGGAGGTCTTTAGATTTTGATGTAGATTTTGCGGTGATAGAGGGGGAGGCCGATGAGCCAGTTGATGCCTACGAACGCCAGGGCGTAGATGAGGGCCGACAGCGATTGGTTGCCGGTGAGTGGCATGAGCAGGTTGTAGTAGATCCAGCTCTTGATGCTGTAGACGCCATCGGGGGCTGCAGCATCGGGGAAGCATTTGAGGCCGAGGAATATGGCAAGCACCCATGCCACCGAATAGAGGAAGAGGGGGTTGACGCCGAACACCTCGAAGAAGCGGCTCCAGCGTTTTTTCCCTTTTATGTCGATTATCCATATCAGCAGGCCAAGCGTGGATGCCGCCAGGCCGCATGTGGTGAGCACAAAGGTGGGCGACCATACTTTTTTGTTGAGCGGAAGTCCGTAGCTCAGCAGCCAGCCGGACACGGTCAGGATGGTGCCGACGATGAAAAGCTGGGTGATGCGTTCGCGGTTGTCGGTGGTGCCCATCATCAGCATTCCGCACCAGAAGCCTATCATAACGTGGGCTATGGAGGGGATGGTGCTGAGCACACCTTCTGGATCGATGGGGATTTTGACGTGGTCGATGTGGGTGTAGTACATGTGTGCGTCGGTGAGCACGGCGCGGTCGGCGCGCGACAGGATGCTGGTTTCGTCCGGTGCATAACCGTTGCCAACAAGGAGGGCTATGCCGTAGAGAATCAGTATGGCCGCGATGGTCACCGGCAGCCATTTGTGTTTCAGGGTGATGGCGAGGATTGAGCCTGCACCATAGCATATGGCCAGGCGAGGGAGCACGCCGAGAATGCGTATGTCGCCGAACCGTAGGGTGGCATCAAGGAGTGTGCGGCCCTCCACTGCAATCCCTTTCACGAACATCGACAGCCACGCCAGGAACATGCCTATCAGGAAAATCAGCACCGTGCGTTTCACGATTTTTCCAATCAGCGGCCACGACGGTTTGAACTCGAATTTACGCAAGGAGATGTAGGTGGATATTCCCATGATGAACATGAAGAATGGGAACACGAGGTCGGTTGGCGTAAGGCCGTTCCACTGGGCATGCTGAAGCGGCGCGTATGTGCCCGGACCGCCCGAGTTGTTCACCAGAATCATGCCGGCTATGGTGATGCCGCGCATAATGTCAAGAGCCAGAATCCTTGAACTTTTTTTCTTTGCGGGTGTGATGGTGTTTGTTGCAGTTGACATATTGCGTTAGTGGTTTGTTTGTGAGTTTGTTGCCGCCGGGTGCGGGGTGGCAAATTCGCCGGGAGTCATTCCGAACTGGGCCTTGAAGCATTTGGAGAAATAGCTCGATGAGTTGAAGCCTACAAGCGTTCCCACCTCGCTCACCATGTAGTGTTCCTCGCGCAACATGCGTGCGGCGCGTTTGAGGCGCGTTATCTGTATCAGTTCGTTCGGCGTCATGCTGGCCAGGGTCTTGATTTTGGCATACAGGCTTGAACGGCTCATGTGCATCTGTTCGGCAAGGAAGTCGACATTGAGGTTGGGATTGCAGAAATTATCTTCGATTGTGGTGGTGAGGCGCGTGATGAACGTCTCGTCCACAGGCGTTGCCGCCAGGGCGGTGGGTGGAGCCAGAGGCTCTTGCGAGAATTTCTGCACCAGTTGCTTGCGGCGCGTCATCAGGTTGGTGAGGCATGCGTCGAGGAAGTGGGTGGAGAACGGTTTCTCCACATAGTAGTCCGCGCCGCAGTTCATACCTTCTATCTTCGAGAAATTGTCGGTTTTGGCAGTGAGGAGTATGAATGGGATGTGGCTGAGCGACTGATTGCCCCGGACGGCACGGCACAGTTCCACACCGTTCATTTTCGGCATCATGAGGTCGCTCACAATCGCCGATATTTCATGGTTCCCCAGTAGCGACAGGGCATCAAGACCATTCGATGCCGTAATGACGTCATATGTGTCCTCGAATGCACTTTTAAGGAACTGCAGCAGGTCATCGTTATCGTCCACCACAAGCAGGCGTGGTTTGGCGCCTTCCGGTTTGTGGGCCGGAGGAAGGTCGCTCTTTGCGGTCTCATGGCTTGCCGCCATGTCGGTTTTCACCGCATCGGGTTGTGTAAGCGGAAGCGTTATGATGAAACGCGTGAACACATCCGGTTCCGATTCCACGCTTATCGAGCCGTGATGGGCGTCCACAATGTTTTTCAGTATGTTCAGTCCCAGACCGGTGCCAATGCGAGTGGCATCGGGCTTTTCGGCGGCTATCTGGTAGAACGGCTTGAAAATCTTTTTTTGGAATTCTGGGGATATGCCGCAGCCGTCGTCGGTTACTTTTATGGTGAAAGTGCCGTTGGCTGCATCGTTGGTCACGTCGAGCGTGATCTGGCTGCGCATGTATTTGCGAGCGTTGTTAAGCACGTTGCTCACCATCTTGTTGAATGCCTCAGGGTCGATGTCGGCCTTGAATTCAGTGGGGTAGCGGCATAACAGTGAGCCTCCCATCTGCTCTATGGATGGGCGGAAACGTGCCGCCACGGCCTCCACCTGTTTTACAATCTCGGTGGGGCGTTTGTCGAGGGCGATGATTGCCTGTTCGGCTTTCTTGAAGTCGAGCAGCTGGTTCACAAGCGACAGCAGCCGGTGGGCGTTGCGGTCGATTACATCGAGGTCGCGGCGCACAGGGTCGGGAATCGGTTCCTTCGACGCCATCACCTTTTCGAGCGGTCCGATAATCAGCGACACCGGCGTGCGTATTTCATGCGCTATGATGGTGAAGAACGAGAGTTTGGCGTTGAACATCTCTTTCTCGCGGTCGGCCTTGAGGCGTGCTATCTCGCGTCCGCGGGCTTTCAGGGCGTTGCGTATCACTATGCGGTAGGCCCCATAGGCAGCTCCGCATGCCAGCAGCACGTAGCATACCACCATCCACCAGCTCAGATACCAGGGGGGAGAGACTATTATGTCAAGCTGAGCCTCCTCCGGATTCCAGACCCCGTCGTTGTTCGAAGCCTGCACGCGCAGGGTGTATCGTCCGGCCGGGAGGTTGGTGTACTGGGCCTTGTTGTCGTTTCCGGTCTCTATCCAGTCCTTGTCGAAGCCATCGAGTTTGTAGCGGTAGTTGTTCGCCCAGGGATTGGCATAACTCAGAGCTGAAAAATATACACTGAACGAACGGTCTGACGCTCTGAGCCTTATCTGAGCCCCCTTGCCGAGGCTCACAGGCAACTGCGGCGCACCCACCTCCACCGGAATGCTGGCAATCTCGAGCGCTGTGAATCTCACCGGTGGCACGAATGTATTGGCCCTTATGGCAGCCGGATGGAAATGGTTGAAACCGCTGATGGTGCCTGTGTAGAGGCTTCCGTCTGAACTTTTCATTATTGCTGCCGGCAGGAACTGGTTGTTGGCCAGCCCGTCGTCCTCGGCAAAACGCTCCATCAACCCTTCTTTGGGATTATAGCGGAGCAGCCCGGCCGTGGTGGTGAGCCACAGGTAGTCGCCCTCTTCGGCGATTCCTTCGATTGATGTAGGGGCATTCTTGGGTAAGGCTACCGGCTCGAAATTATCGGTGGTGCGGTTGAAACGGCTCAGGCCCCCTTCGGTGGCCGCCCACACAGTGCCGTCGCTGCCGATGGTGATGCAATTGACATGGTCGTGAGGCAAGGACGTGTGCTGCGGTTCATGCCGGAAATTGCGCCACACATCGCTGTGTGGATGAAACCTGAACACTCCACGCCCGTGTGTGGCCAGCCACAAGGCCCCTTGTGAGTCGGCTGTGACACTCACGGTTCGCACCCCCAGCGTGCGGATGCGTTCAAAATTGTTGTCGGCACGGTTGTAGCGGTTCAGGCCGTTCGTGGTGGCAACCCACAGATTGTTTTCGTTGTCAAGAAACAGCGCGTATGCACTGTTGTCGTCCAGCGTGCCGGGTTTGTCCGGGTTGGAGGTGTACGGGGTGATTTTTCCTGTTACGGTGTCAAGACAAATCAGGCCATTGGCATAGGTGCCTATCCATAATTTGTTTTGGTCGAGGCACAATGACTGTACGTTGAGCGTAGGGCCGGAGTTTTGTGTGGGGATGGTGATCGGTTTAAACGTGCGTGTGTCGGGATGGAACAGGCTTACGCCGCCGTCCTCAGCGCCGATATACACAGATCTGTCGGAGGTCTCGGCGAAGGCATTGATTAGTGAACCGCACACAGAGTTGCGGTAGGCCGATGCTCGGTAGCGGTTGAAGGGCTTGATCTGCGGGGGCATATAGTTTGCGCCGCCGTAAAACGTTCCCACCCACAGCGCTCCCTCGCGGTCGCGCATCAGCGGATGCACAAACTGGTCGGACAGCGACTGCAGGTTAAGCTCGTCGTGCTTGAAAGTGGTGCTTTCCAGAGTCTGAGGATTGAATGTGGTGAGCCCCATGTCCGACCCAATAAGAAATTCATCGGGATTGTCGGTGAGCAGCGAATGAATGTGGTATGCGCCTGTTCCGCTGAAAAGCCGCCCCTGTCCGGTGGCAGCGTCGAAGCGCAGCAGGGCGCCGTTCCACAGCCCCAGCCAGTAATTTCCGGAAGCGTCCTCCGACATGGCCATGGAGTGCACCATGTGGCGTCCGGTCTCAGTGATGATTATGAATTCGTTGAAACGGTCGGTGCCGGGATTGTAGACATACAGGCCGCCTATGCCGCTGTTGTTGCTCACCCACACGCGGTCGTGGCTGTCAACATAGATGTTTCCGGCAAACACATTCAGGTCGGGAAAGGTGTAGTGTCCCGGTGTGCTTCCGTTGGGATTGAGGCGGAAAACCCCCTTTCCAAGCACGGAGACCCAAAGGTTTTCCGATTCGTCCATGCCGATGGAGCGTATCAGTCCGTCCACCTCGTTGCCGTTGCTGTCCGTCACCGGTACGTGCATGAAGCGGTCGGCACTGTCGTCGTAACGGTACAGGTAGGCGTCGGTGCCTACATACAGGTGTCCGTGGCTGTTGAGCAACTCCAGGGCGAACTGGTCGTCGGCTTTTGGCCCCGGGGGCGTGAGCGTGTAATACCGGAATGTTTTGCCGTCGAAGCGCGTCAGGCCGCCGTCCGATGCCATCCATATAAAGCCGGCATCGTCCTGACAGATGTCACGCACACAGTTGGCGGGCAGTCCGTGCGAAGTGGTGTAATGCCTGAACCATGGCTGCATTTTGTTTGCACCTGCGGCTGTGTGGCACATTGCTGTCGCCAGCAAAATCAGCGACAGGATATGCAGCATGGCGTATGTGATGCGGTTACAGGTCTTCATGGTGAGGCGGTGCGGTAAAGATTCGCAGGGGATGCCCCAAGTGCGGCATCCCCTACAAAGTTACGATTTTAGTCTGTCAGTTGAAACGAAACCATGCAATAAAATGTAACACGGACTTCGGATAAACAACCCGTGAATGAACAATTATATAACAACGATAACGAAGATGAAATTAAAAAATCCACTGATTATATCATCTCTGAATATGACAAATTCCAGGCATTTGCCAAGCAATTATTAAACGAATATAATTACAATGATAAAGCAGAAAAAACAGAGGCGTTATGCTCCAAGATACTCAATATTGAAGCGTATGCTAGTGAATTTTCTGTGATGAATGAACTGCGCAGACAATATATGCTTTTAAAAAAAGAAGAAACTTCAATGCCTGAAATTCGGGAAAAATTGGAGTCTCTTATTTCCCAAGACAGTAAGTTTTACGATTTAGTTGCCCCTTACGAACGGGAACTAAATGCCATTAATGCTATTTTAGACCTTAACATTGACTAGCATTGGGGCATCTAAATGCAGACAGATAAATTTATCTATCTTCTTAACTTTCGTCATGTAAAATTTTCCCTTTGAATTTTTACATTTTCGGGCTGATGTAAAGGCCGTGTAAAAAAACGTGTAAAAGCCTTGTAAAAGCGATGTTAATTTTTGCCGTTTCAAAAAAACTCTGCCAACACAGCCAATGCAGCCACTAATCATCTAATATACATTGAAATACACTTGGAATTCGCCCCAAATAATTTTT
>DBFWRP010000191.1:0-2163 GCA_048222005.1 Muribaculaceae bacterium
CCCGTTTATACCGGAAAAATTGAAATACGGTATCCGTAAGACTGTGGTGGACGGTAAACTGAAAGTTTCGGCAGATGACAAACACTCCGTCGAAAATCTGCTCGCACACATAGCCAATGCCGATGAGGTGATTTTCGCCTCAGATGGCGGCAGTGAGGCTCAGGCTCTCTTTGCAATCCTTTGCGCGAAAGCCAAGGTCGGTGTCAAGACCGGACGCATGTGGCTCACCGCACTCAACCATAAGGCAATCGGCAACGCCTATCGCCACCGTCACAATGGCCTGCATGTGACACGCATAGCCCGCGCCGGGATGTTGCAGTTGGGAATGGACTTCCTGCACAACACCAACGTGGAACAGGCATTCGCTCATGCTTACGGGAAGGGTGCTTTTATCCTCGGCCGCCCCGACACGGCTCTGCTCTGGACAATCAACAACATGATTGAGAGCCGCAAGAAAGCAGTAGCCGGTACTCCCAAACAGACCGTTGGTCTGACCTGCACATACGAAGGCCAGTCATTCATCCTCGCACCGACTGAGGTCTGGAGCGACCGTGAAATTGCAGAGGCACACTATTGCTTTCTAAAAGAGGAAGTGGGCACGCCCATCCACGCTACAGTGATTGGTGTGGAGGACAAAATAGAGCGTCCGGAGCCATGCTACTCACTCGCCACACTTCAAGTTGATGCAATCGCCAAACTCGGTATGCTGCCGGGCAAAGTGGAGTATGTTGCCACAGCACTGTTTGAGAAGGGTTACATATCTTCGCACAGAACCTCAACGCCGAATCTGCCGGAGCGTCTGCGTCGCCAGCTTGAACGCCGCTATCCGACAGCGAAGCAGTTCGACTTCGTGCCCGACTCGCAGATTCCTTACTGCCATGGCATTATCATCACCGAGCGTACACCAATGTTCCTGAGCCATGACGAGGAACGACTCTACACACTCATCAAGGAGCGTATGGAAGCGGCGCTTGATACACCGAAACGATACACAGAGGTTGTCGTGGAGGTCGAAGCCGGAGGTCTCAAACTCTATGGAAGTATCGAAATTCCCTATGGCACACGACCCGAAGATGACATTATCTTCGTCACACCCACCGGAGCAAGCATCCTCGGATTCTCAGCCAAGAAGCCTGGGCCGCTCAAAGCCGATAATTTTCTGGAAGGAATATACGAGGTAATGGGAATCAATGCCCCCGGTCGCAAGTTGCCTCTCGACGGCATACACAACATGGGGGTTGCTCTCCAGCGTTTGATTGACAACGGTTTCGTAAAGGAACTGTTCGGAGAACTGGAAGTGACCGACAAAGGCCGTCTGCTGGTCAAACACACCGAGGAACTGGAACTCTCTGACTTGGGTACGCTCATGTCGCAGATTCAGGAGGTTGACGACCTCGCAGACAGCAACGTCGGCACAATGGGAGCAATGACTGCCTACAAAGATTGGATTTACAACCAGATTCGTCCTCTTGTCGCCAACACTTGGCTCTATGCTAACAAGCCCACTGAGTTCAAATGCCCCAAATGCGGTGGCTCTATGACATCATTCCCGGCAGTTGTGGCATGTGACCACTGCGACTTCACCGTGCCGAAATTCTTCAAGGGCTATGAACTGACTGAGACCGAAATCCGCCAGTTGCTCACCTACGGATACACCTCGCCGATCTACTACTTCATCGGCAACCAAGGCCGCAAATTCTGCGATGCCCTCGTCCTCGACGCCAAGTTCCGCATGACCTTCGCCGCCAAAGCCTCCAAGATCTATTCATGAGGACTGTGGAAATTGATGAGGAGGTTCTCGAAGCGATGTTTGAGAACATCGAATATCTTCATGGCCTTGTCAATACGGTTCTGCAACTGCTAAATGCGAAGAAGCCCGACGAATGGCTCACTACCAAGGAAACCGCCCAGATTCTCCGCATCAGCATTTCAACACTGCTTAATCTGAGGGTTTACGGGAAAATCCCTTTCTCTCAGATTGACGGAAGAATAATGTATTTGGCCGGGGACGTGGCAAAATACCTCCTCAAACAGAAAGTAGCGCAATCTGAATGACAGACATAGTATATACCAAGCGGAATGAGCGGATAAAAATATTCTTCTCCCGGTGCAAGGAATTGAAGGAGGCTCTCAGTCACATCCGTGACAACTGGAGACCAATAT
>DBFWRP010000192.1:0-4965 GCA_048222005.1 Muribaculaceae bacterium
TAGCTCTTGTACTTGCGTCCGTTGAATATGATGGTGTCGCCGGGCGATTCCTCCACGCCTGCGAGCATGCCGCCGAGCATCACGCTGTAGCCGCCTGCTGCAAGGGCCTTGACGATGTCGCCGCTGTAGCGGATGCCGCCGTCGGCAATCAGGGGCACACCGGTGCCTTCCAGTGCCTTGGCCACGTCGTAGATGGCCGAGAGCTGCGGCACGCCCACGCCGGCAATGATGCGGGTGGTGCAGATGGAGCCGGGGCCGATGCCCACTTTCACGCCGTCGGCGCCGTTCTCCACGAGGTAGCGGGCGGCGTCGCCGGTGGCAATGTTGCCCACGACCACGTCGATTTCAGGATATTTTTCCTTGACGGCACGGAGCACGCCGATCACTCCCTTGGAGTGGCCGTGTGCGGTGTCAATCACGATGGCGTCGGCACCGGCGGCAACCAGAGCGTCCACGCGCTGCATGGAGTCGGCTGTCACACCCACGCCGGCTGCCACGCGCAGGCGGCCCAGACGGTCCTTGCAGGCAAAAGGTTTGTCCTTGGCCTTGGTTATGTCCTTATATGTCACAAGTCCCACGAGGTGGCCATGCTGGTCAACCACGGGGAGCTTCTCGATTTTATGGTGTTGCAGGATTTCGGCAGCTTCCTCGAGGTTGGTGCTCTGCGAGGTGGTGACGATGTTTTCGGAGGTCATAACCTCGTCGACGGGGCGGTTGAGGTCGCGCTCGAAACGGAGGTCACGGTTGGTGACGATGCCCACGAGGAAGTTGTCGGCGTCGACCACGGGGATACCGCCGATGTGGTATTCCTCCATCATTTTCAGGGCGTCGCCCACGGTGGAGCCGCGCTGGATGGTCACCGGGTCGTAGATCATGCCGTTCTCGGCGCGCTTCACGGCGTGCACCTGACGGGCCTGTTCCTCGATCGACATGTTTTTGTGGATAACGCCGATGCCTCCTTCCCGGGCGATGGCTATGGCCATCTTTGCCTCGGTCACGGTGTCCATTGCTGCCGAAACGATGGGCACGTTCAGTTTGATACGGCGCGAGAAGCGGGTGCTGAGGTCGACTTCGCGCGGAAGCACATCTGAGTAAGCGGGAATGAGGAGGACGTCGTCGAATGTGAGGCCGTCCATCTTAACCCTGTCTGCAATAAATGATGACATATCGAAATCTTGTTTAGAGTCTACTATATTGCATGCAAAGATACGCAAATTAGCTGAAAAAGCTGTAAAATTTGTCGGATTTTGTAAAATTTCTGGCACTAATGCCGCATGTTTTAAATTTTAACAACGTGCGTGCGGCCGAAGTGAAAAAAAATGTGTATTTTCGCGGGTAATTTTGCTTTTCGGGATCGCTGCATCAGAGCGCAGCCATGCAACGAAAAAGCTCTTGAATGTTTTTTTGAGCATTAAGGATGCGGGTGTGGTTGCCCCGGATTTGAAAACACAGTGAAAAATAGGTATTAATTCATACATATCAAAAATGATCAGACAACTGTTAAAAGGCGCTTGTTGTGTTGCCGCACTGCTTGCAGTCAGTGCTTGCAGCGACACATTCGACCCCTCCCGGGATTCGGGCGACGGCGGCCGCATGCTGCTCAACGTCGGGGTTGACCGCGACGTGAGGGCGCCGCAGAAACTTTCCGGCCGGTCGGCCGCCTCGCGTGTAGCCACCGAGGCTGACCATATCGATGCCGGTGACCTGACTTTGAAAATGACCTCGCACCTCAGCGGCAAAGTATTTACTTATAAACTCGCTGATTTTGATCCTACCACCACGTTCCCCATCGGCCGTTACACCATCGATGCTTACTACGGCGAGGAGGGGAAGGAGGATTTTGCCGCACCTTATTATAAAGGGTCGACCGAGGTGGTGCTCCATGAGAACGAGGCGACCCCCGTGTCGCTCACGGCCACGCTGGCCAACTCAATGGTGAGCATTGTCTACGGCGAGGATTTCAAGAACTATTTCCCCTCCTATTCGGTGGAGATTGCCACCTCGAAGGGTAATTCCATCATCCACACCGCCGGCGAGGAACGCGCCGCCTACGTTGAGCCGGGCGTCATCACCATCTATGCCGATGTGACCAAGCCCAACGGGGTGAAGGGCAAGCTCAAGGCCGCCGAATTCACTGCCGAGGCCCGCAACCACTATGTGGTGACTATGGGGCTGGGAGCCCCATCGGGCGGTTCGGCCATTACGGTGACATTCAACTCCGAACTTGTGGAGGAGACGGTGGAGATCGATGTTTCCGACCAGATTCTTCTTGCCCCCGCGCCCACGCTTTCGGCCGTAGGTTTCACCCCCGGCGAGGAGATCACCATAGTGGAGGGTACCACCACCTCCGGGCCGCTGCGCGTGGTGGCCACAGCAATTGCCGGCGTGGCCTCCGGGCAGCTCACCACTCAGGGTGCGTCGCTCATCACCCAGGGCTGGCCGCCGGTGGTCAACTTCCCGGCCGATGCCGAGAACCTGGCAAAAATCGAGGAGTTCGGCATCCGTCCGCAGGGATTCCGCGGCACAACCACGCAGATGGCGCTCGTAGATTTCCGCGATGGGCTGAGCAAACTCACATACAACGCTTCCAGCGACAACCGCACCACATTCACCCTCACCGTTACCGACAAATATAACAAGGTGTCGGAGCCGATGTCGTTCACCGTCGTAGTGCAGAAGCTCACGCTGGCTGTGGAGAAGGTATATACGCCTGCCGTCAACGAGGAGTCGATGGTAGTCGACATGCTGTTCAACAACGAGGACCTGCGCGACTTCGTGCGCTTCGAGGTTATGGACAACAACGGTGCATATCAGCGCGTGGTGCATGAACGCCTGGAGCATGTGCCCGGCTCAAACAAGTATAAGGTACGCATACCCATTCCGCGCAGCGCCAACGATGTGGTGTTCCGCGCAGTGGTGCTCGGCAACAACTCCCTGTCGCTCGCTCCCGTCACCGTGGTCCGCACCGGTGTGGCAATTGCATACAACGAGGCCGATGTGTTCGCCACTCACGCAACGATGCGTATTTTGGGTAATCATGCCTCCGAGTACATCCGTTTTGCAAAATGGTTCCTCTCGACCGACGGCACCAACTACACTCAGGTGTCGAGCGACAAGCTTGCCAACAGTGATGGCGGTGTGAAAATCAGCGGTCTCACTCCCGGCACTAAGTATTATGTGAAAGCCGAGGCCAATGGCGGCCAGTCGGAACCTGTGACATTTACCACAGAAGCCAATATCCAATTGGCCAATGGCGACATGGAGCAGTGGAGCAGAAAAGATGGCGGCACAGACTATTGGTGGACAAGTTATCCATTTGCAGAAGAAGATGCAAGCCCCATCTGGAACACCCTGAACCAGTTGACTACTTCAGAGGGGGGCTCCTCTACCCTTGCTACAGGTGATGGGCGTAATGGATGTGCCTATAATGCGATATCCGGAACTATTAATACCGCAGATGCGCACTTAGGCTCTTCTGCAGCTCTGATACGTACCGTTGGATGGGGAAAAGGAAATACGGCATCTGCGAATCCTTCCGGGACTCATATGGGTACGTGTAATAATGTTACGGCTGGAGAGCTTTATCTTGGTAAATATTCAGGTGGAGCACAATACGGAATTGATTTCAAAGTAAGGCCGTCAGCGGTATCATTCTGGTACAAGTATGCTCCGAAAAATGCGAGTGATCAGGCTTCTGCCAAGGTGGTAATTCGCGATGCAGCAAAGAATGTTCTTGCTACCAATGAATTTACTATCAGCAGGACTGATGCGTATACACAGAAAATTCTTGCCCTTACCTATCCTGTGCCGTGCGCGAAAGCCGCGTCTATCGAGGTTATATTCAAATCGTCAATCAATGATGTGAACAGTCAGAAAAATACGGACTGGCTTACACCTCCGCCCGGGTGGAATCTTTCTGACGGCACGTACATGGGTTCGCAGCTGTATATCGACGATGTGACACTGAATTACGATTGATTTGCAACTCCACTTTATAGATTGAAAATATGAAATTTAAAAGCATATCCATATTAGCGTGGGCGGCCGCGGCGGCTGCTTTCACAGGGTGCTCGGACAACTGGGTGCCCGAGGTGGAGGGCGCAGGTGAAGGGCGTCTCAACACCCAATCCATATTAGCCGAGGTCAACACCGTTGAGGACGAGAAGAATGATGAGGATGTCACGAAGAAGGTGACCTCACGCTCGTCGATCGACCTCTCTCCATTCCTTGTCGATGTGGTCCGCACTTCCGACAATGCCAACGTGGCATCGTGGACCTATGCCACCATGCCTCAGCTCCCCACATTCGCAGTGGGCAGCTACGAAGTGCAGGTGCGTTCGCGCGTGCTGAAGGATGCCGAATGGTCGGCACCATATTATCTCGGTTCACAGACATTCGATATACGCAACGGCGAGGTGACCGATGTGGGTCCCATTGTCTGCAAGCTCGCCAATGTGCGTGTCACCATCGACTACGGGCCGAAACTCCTCGAGGCCACTGGCGGCGAGGGCTTCACCATCACCGTTACATCCACTCCCGGGGTCTACCTGCAGTACACCGGCAAGGAGACACGTTCGGGCTATTTCGCATACAACGGACAGACCACCATGGTGGCCCGTTTCCAGGGCCGCGTGAACGGCGTGAACGAGGATTTCTCGCACGTGCTCGAGAACATTGCCCCCGGTCAGCACCGCAAGCTCACATTCCGCCTCAACTATAATCCGAATGTGCCCGACGATGAGGTTGGCACTATTGAAGGTCAGGGCATCGTGGTGAGCTGCAGCACCAAGACCGTTAGCGTTGACGGCAGCGTGATTCAGGAGGAGGACATTCAGGAATCCGGCGACCGTCCCAACCAGGAGGAGAAACCGAAACCCGAAGACCCCGATCCTCAGCCCGGCGACGAGGATAAAATTACCTTTACCAGCGAGACACTCGCCAACGACAACGGCAATGTGCTTGACG
>DBFWRP010000193.1:0-7086 GCA_048222005.1 Muribaculaceae bacterium
ACATTGTTCATATGACCGAACCACATAACCATCAGCGCGATACCGAGGCCCTGATTCTACAGGCTGCCGAACGGGAGTTTCTTGAAAAAGGATACTCCGGAGCCAAGACCACGGCTATAGCTCAGGCTGCCGGAGTGACCCACGCCATGCTGCACTATTATTTCCGCACCAAAGAGAAGCTTTTTGAAAAAATAGTGGCTGACAAGATGGACAAGCTGAAACGGGTGATGTTCGGCGTTATCGGGAACCCCGACTTGCCCCTGCGCGAACGTCTCAAACAAGGCGTGGAGCAGCATTTCGACTTCATAGCCGAGAATCCGCTTCTGCCACGGTTCATATTCAATGAACTGCACGAGCACCCCGAACGGATTGACCCTGTGAAAAGCAGCATCGCCTCGATGGCGGCAGGCATCATAGCCACGCTACAGCAAGAGATTGACCGGAAAGCGGCCAGCGGAGAATGCCGGCCAGTTGACGCACGCATGCTGATGCTCGACATCGCATCGCTCAATCTGTTCCCGTTCATTGCCGCGCCTCTGATAAGCAGCTCATTCGGCAAGCTGTTTGAAGGGAGAGACGAATTCCTTGAAATGCGTAAAAAAGAAAACGTCAGAACAGTGCTCGGGAAGCTCGGCCTGTAGGTATTTCACACTCCCCGATGTTTGAACTTAACATACTCGCCATTATGCTACGACGTCTTTTATTATTCACGTTATCATTAGCAGCATTCGCAGCCACCGCACAGATCACGGTGGAACAATGCGTTGACCTCGCCCGGGAGAATTATCCGCTCATTCAGAAGTACGATCTGCTGCATCAGACCCGCAGCATCGACCTCTCGGACATCAACAAGACCTGGCTGCCACAGCTCAACGCCTACGGCCAGGCCACGGTACAGAATGCCGTACCCTCGTTTCCCACCGCCCTGTCCGACATCATGGACAGAATGGGCACAGGCATTCCCGGTATGGGAAAAGTGCAGTACAAGGTTGGATTAGATGTCGGCCAGACCATATGGGACGGCGGCATGTCGAAATCGCGCCGCGAAGTGGAGGAGGCGATGCATGCCGAACGCACGGCCGCCCTCGACGTGCAGCTCTACGCCGTCAGGGAACGGGTGGAGAACCTGTTTTTCAGTATTCTCCTGCTTGAGGAACAGACAGCTCAGGCCCGGCTGACGCAGACGCTTCACGAAAGCAACCTCGCGATGCTCCGGACGATGAAAGCCAACGGGACGGCCATGCAGAGCGATGTGGACATGCTTGAAGCGCAATACCTTTCCGTGAGGCAGCAGATTACGCAGACCGAAAGTGCCGCGCACACCTACCGCACCCTGTTAGGATTGTATACCGGCAAGGACATGACTGACACACCGCTTGTCAAACCGCAGCCCGTAATACCCGACGTCCTCACCCCGGCACGCCCGGAACTGAATCTGTTCGCCGCCCAGACACAAAGCAACGATGCCCGCAGCGGCAACATTCGCGCCGACGTGATGCCAAGAATCGGGCTGTTCGCACAGGCATATTACGGATACCCCGGATTCAACTATTTCGAGAACATGATGAACCGCGACCTTTCGTTCAACATCCTTGCCGGAGTGAAAATCACATGGAACATCAGCTCATTCTACACGAAGAAGAACAACTTGCAGAAACTGCGCGTGGCCAACGGGAATATCCAGGCCGACCGCGAGGTGTTTCTGTTCAACACTCGCCTGCAGACACAGTCGCAGAGCGCACGCATCACCGAGCTTGAAGAAATCATAAAGGACGATGCGCGGATAGTGGCACTCCGCACCAACGTGCGGCGCGCCGCCGAATCGCAACTGAAGAACGGCGTGATCGATGCCACTGCGCTCCTCACCAAGATAACCGACGAAAATCAGGCTCGGCTCACATCCAGCTACCACGAAATTCAGCTGCTGCAAAGCATTTATCAACTTAAATACACTCTCAACCGATGAAAACCAAGATACTGTTCCCCCTTGTGGCACTCACACTTGCCTCATGCCACACCACGCCGGACTACGACGCCACCGGCATTTTCGAAGCCACCACCGTGACCGTGTCGGCCGAAACGAGCGGCAAGATTCTTTCGCTCGACCTGACCGAAGGCGACAGTATTGTCCGCGGCCAACGTGTCGGGGTGGTGGACACCATCATGCTGACTCTCCAGTACAAACAGCTGCAGAGCCAGCAGGCATCCACTGAAAATTCATCGCCAGACATAGCGGCCCAGGCCTCTGCCCTTCGGTCGCAGATAGCCCACCAGCAGCATGAATGCAACCGCATGGCACGCCTGCTGGCCGACGGAGCCGCCACACAGAAGCAGAGCGACGATGCCGAAGCCACGCTGCGCACGCTGCGTGCTCAGCTCGACGGATTACTCTCCACACTCGGAAAAAGCAAGACATCCATCTCCGACAACGCCGTGGCCCTCCAGTATCAGCGTGAACAGATTCAGGAACAGATTGTGAAAAGTATCATCACAGCCCCTGTCGGCGGCACAGTGTTGCAGAAATATGCCGAGGCCGGCGAATTCGCCACGCCCGGACGGCCGCTGTTCACCGTTGCCGATCTCGGCGCCATCTATCTGCGCAGCTATTTCACAGCCTCGCAGCTGGCCGACATACACATAGGCCAACCGGTGACGGTGATTGCCGATTTCGGTGGCGATGAACAATACGAGTATCCGGGAAAAATAACATGGATAGCCCAGGAGAGTGAATTCACGCCAAAATCCATACAGACCAACGATTCCCGCGCCAACCTGGTGTATGCAGTCAAAATCTCGGTTAGGAACGACGGACGCCTGAAACTGGGCCAATACGGGGAAGTACGCCTATGAATCCCGCCATAGCCCTTGAGGGCATCTCCAAACATTACGGAAAGACCACGGCGCTGACCGACGTGACATTTTCCGTTCCCGAAGGCTCCATGTTCGGCCTCATCGGCCCTGACGGCGCAGGCAAATCAACCCTCTACCGCATTCTCACCACGCTCATCCCTCCCGACAGCGGCACGGCCACAGTAGCCGGACTCGACATCCGGTCCGACTATCGGAAAATCCGCACGGAGATAGGTTACATGCCCGAACGATTCTCGCTTTATCCCGACCTCACAGTCAGCGAGAATCTCAACTTCTTCGCATCGCTCTTCGGGGTGCGTGTCCGGGACAACTACGACCTCATCGCTCCGTTTTTCAATCAGCTTGCAACATTTCCACACCGCCGCGCGGGCGCCCTTTCAGGGGGAATGAAACAGAAACTCGCGCTGGGATGCGCACTGATTCACCGGCCTAAAATCCTGCTGCTCGACGAACCCACCACGGGGGTCGACGCCGTGTCGCGCAGCGAATTCTGGGACATGCTCACCACTCTCCGCCAAAAAGGCATCACAATCCTTGTCTCCACCTCCTACATGGACGAGGCTGAACGCTGCGAACGGATAGCGCTCATCAATGCGGGACGCATCCTGAAAGTCGACACACCGCAAAAGCTGGTGGAAGGAATCGGCGAACGGCTTTACAACGCCTCGGCCGGAGAGATGTACCCACTGCTCATGGCGTTGCGCTCAATGCCCGAGGTAAGAAACTGCTACACATTCGGCGCAACACTGCATGTGGTGGCCGGCGATGGGTTCGATGCCGCCCGCATCACTGCGGATTTGCAGCGGCAGGGACTGACAGACGTGCGGATTTCGCCTGCCCGTGGAAACATCGAGGACCTGTTCATAAAACTTGCTGGAAATGAATGACGACATTGCAATATCGGTAAGGAATCTGGTGAAACGCTTCGGCAGCTTCACGGCTGTGGACAACATCAGCTTCGATGTGCGCCGCGGTGAGATTTTCGGATTTCTCGGAGCCAACGGCGCCGGCAAGACCACAGCCATGCGGATGCTGTGCGGCCTGAGCCGCCCTACATCCGGCTCCGGCACCGTGGCCGGATTCGACATTATCCGGCAGGCGGAGGAGATAAAGAGACACATAGGCTACATGAGCCAGAAATTCTCGCTTTACGAGGACCTGACCGTGGCCGAGAACCTGAGGCTATTCTCCACAATCTACGGCATGACCGACACTGAAATCCACATGGGCATGGAGCGTGTGTTCCGCACCCTCGGGATGGAGAACTTGACACGAACACTTGTCAGGGACATTCCTACCGGATGGAAACAGAAACTCGCGTTCTCCGCCGCCACCATCCATACTCCCGAAGTGGTGTTCCTCGACGAGCCTACCGGCGGAGTAGACCCCGTGACACGCCGCAAATTCTGGGAGATGATCTACAGGTCCTCCTCCGAAGGGACAACCATCTTTGTCACCACCCATTATCTCGACGAGGCCGAATACTGCAACCGGGTGTCGATCATGGTGGACGGCCGGATAAAGGCACTTGACAGCCCTGCAAACCTGAAAAAGATTTACGGCGCCGACAATATGGACGAAGTGTTCCGCATCGTCGCCAAAGACGCCAAACGAGGAGACTGAACGATATGTCGATATTCAAATCAATGATACTGAAGGAAACGCTGCATCTGCTGCGCGATTTCCGCACACTTACGGTGGTGCTCATCATGCCGCTTGTGCTGTTACTGCTGTTCGGCTTCGCCATCTCCACCGAAGTCAACGACGTACGGATTGTAGCCGTGGTCGGGCAGCACAACGACCATACCCGCGATGTACTCGAACGCCTGCGGACAAACCCCTATTTCACATTTTGCGGCATTGTTCCCTACAATCAGGTGGAACCGGCCCTGCGCAAAGGCAACGCGGATGCCGCCATAATAATGACCTGCCGGAACGGCGTGAACGCCAGTCAGATTATTGTCGACGGCTCAAACACCAACATAGCACAGACGGCCACCGTATACATAGAGAGCGTGCTTAACGGCAACTCCAAGTCGCCACTGCTGACACGCACCCTCTATAACCCCCAGCTTAAAAGCGCCTACAATTTTGTGCCGGGCATCATGGGGATGATTTTCATATTGATCTGCGCCATGATGACCTCCGTCTCGATTGTTAGCGAAAAGGAATCGGGAACAATGAATCTGCTGCTTGTATCGCCGGTGCGGCCACGCACCATAATATTAGGGAAGATGGTGCCATACTTCCTCCTCTCCTGCCTCATTCTGGCTCTCATGCTCCTGTTGAGCTACACGGTGCTCGGCATACCTGTATCGGCTGCCGTGGTCAATGTGGTGTGGGTATCTATCCTGTACATTGCTTTGGCCCTGGCATTCGGGCTGCTCATCTCCACACTGGCCGACACGCAGGTCACAGCCCTGCTTGTATCGGGTGTTCTGCTCATGCTTCCGGTGATAATGCTGTCGGGTATGATTTTCCCAATCGACAATATGCCTGCCATCCTGCAGTGGCTTTCATGCATAATCCCGGCCCGGTGGTACATAGAGGCCATGCGCACGCTGATGATACAGCAGCTGCCAGTGTCCTACATACTCACTGACGTGGCCGTACTGACCGGCATGACGGCAGTGGTGATGCTCCTCGCCATAAAGAAATTCAATGCCAAACACTGACTCTGCCATGATGAATCTACGGATACTTAAGGCCCTGCTGAAAAAGGAAGTACGCCTGATGATGCGCAACCCCTTCATTCCGCGCATAATCGTTATGCTTCCGCTCATGGCCATGCTTGTGCTCCCGCTGGTGGCCAACCTCGATGTAAAAAACGTCGGTGTGGCCGTGGTCGACAATGACCGCTCCGAACTGTCGCGCCGCATTGCCGCCGACATGGATGCATCGGAATTCCTGTCGGTAAAAAGCAATACCTTCCTCTACAGCGAAGCATTGCAACTGGTGGAACGCGGGCAGGCCGATGCCATCCTGGTCATTCCTGCCGATTATGCAGAGAACCTCGTGAAGGGTCGCCAACCTGTACTATCGCTCGATGCTAACGGCGTGAACGCCACAAAAGGGATGCTGGGGGCACGCTACGCCTCCCGCTCGGCAATCGGAACCATAACCCAATGGCAATCCGAACAGGGCCACGCCTTTCCGGCGCCCGACGTAAGTGTGCTGAACTATTATAACCCCACCCTCGATTTCCGCAACTACATGATTCCCGCACTGATGGTGGTGCTGATAATCATAATCTGCGGATTCCTGCCCACACTCAATCTGGTGAACGAGAAGGAAACGGGCACCATCGAGGCCATGAACGTCACGCCCGTGGGGAAACTCACCTTCGTACTGTCCAAACTCATCCCCTATTGGATTGTGGGAATAATGGTTATTTCCGTGGGAATGCTGATAGGATGGCTTGTCTACGGGCTGTCTCCTGCCGGCAATATAGGCAACATCTATCTTGCAGCCATCCTGTTCAGCCTTGTCATGTCGGGGCTTGGGGTGAGCATCGCCAACCAGTCGGCCACCATCCTTCAGAGCATCTTCGTGATGTTCGCCTTCATCATGATTTTTCAACTTATGGGAGGGCTGTTCACCCCCATCTCATCCATGCCGCAGTGGGCGCAATACATAACCTACGCCGTGCCTCCGCGCTATTTCATCGAGATAATGCGTGCCGTCTATCTCAAGGGAGCCGGCATAGCCGACCTCTGGCCGCAATATATCTCGCTGACAGCATTCGCCCTGCTTCTATGCTCTGTGGCAGCCCTCACCTACCGCAAGCGGGCATAATTCACGCTGGCTCACAAAAAAATCGGTTCTCAGGCGGATGCCCGAAAACCGGTTTTATTGTGCTGTTAAAAATCTTTTTTGCTGTCAGGCGGCTGAATTATTCAGCAACAACGGCAGTAGTGTCAGCAGCTACAGTGTCAGCAGCTACAGAGTCAACGGCAACTTCTTCGATTGCAACTTCTTCTACAGCTACGGTGTCAACTGCATCAGCAGCTTCAGCGTTTTCAGCCTTGTTACCGCAAGAAATCATCGAAAGACCTGCGAGAACAGCGAAAGACAAGAATAACTTTTTCATTTCGATTTTAGATTAAATAATAAAACAATAGTTTTGTGCTTCAAAAACGATGCAAAGTTACCACTTATTTTCATACCTCCAAATCTTTTTCGCACTTTTTTAATCTAAAAATGTGCTGTAAAACA
>DBFWRP010000194.1:0-2011 GCA_048222005.1 Muribaculaceae bacterium
GCCGAGGTCAGCGAGTACATACCGTCGTCGCTCTCGGACATACGCCAGACTTCGCTTGCAGCCTTTGCCTCCTGGAACAGGCAGTTCGGCAATTTCAGCCTGTCGGCCGGACTGAGGTACGAATACGTCGATTACGTTTACCGAAAAAACGAGGTGAGGGACCGCGACGAGTGCCGGACCGACAACTTCCTGACGTCGGACATATCTCTCGGGTATTCCTTTGGCAGGACTGCGATGGTCAATCTCAGTTACCGCACGGCGGCAGTCAAGCCTCCGTATGCACAGCTCTCGAGCGGACTGACATATGTCGGAGAGCACCAGATCGAGGGTGGCAACCCCGGATTGCGCGACGAGAGGAGGCACGATGTCCAGCTGTTCGGCCAATGGGAGGACTTCATGCTCCAGGCGGATTTCGTCCGAAGCCTTGACACGTATGCATTTGTCAAGGAGGTGTATCCGGCCCAGGGCCTGCAGCTCCTGTTGCATCCGGTGAATGTGGACGTGTCGGAGCTGCACGTGTCTCTGATGTGGGGGCATGTCGTGCGGCGATGGAAGCCGGAGATCACTCTCGGCTTCGTCAAGCCGTGGATGAAGTATGTAGGCGGCAGCTATGACAAGCCGACGTGCTCGTATGTGTTCCGGAACACGCTGACGCTGCCGCATGGTTTTTATTTCTCGGCCGACATGCGTGGGCAGGGGAGCGGGGACATCCATACCAATCGTTTCGCGGCTTCCTGGTTTGTGATGGACGTGAGTGTGCGCAAGACCTTCTGCAACAATTCCATTGCCGTGAAACTGGCAGCGACCGACATTTTCAATACCCGCAACAACGACTGGAGCATTAACACCTGCGGGGTGTTGATGCAGAAGCGCCAGAGCTACGACCGGCGCGGCATCACCTTGAGCGTCCAGTACCGGTTCTGGCCCCGCAAGAGCGCCTACAAAGGCCGCGCCGCCTCCGAGGCGGAGATAAACCGATTATAATTATTCACAGCGCCGGGCAATCGTTGTGGCCCGGCGCTGTGGCAATCGGTTCTATTCTCGGTCAGAGGTTGAGGTATTCGCGCAGGGTGTCGACGTATGCCTCGAAGGCTTGGCGGCCGAGGGGAGTCACGCGGCAGACGGTGCGGGGCTTGCGGCCGGCGAAGCCTTTCTCCACGTCGATGTAGCCGGCGGTAGCGAGCTTGTCGAGCTGCACGCTGAGGTTGCCGGCCGTGGACTCTGTCTTGTCACGCAGATAGACGAAGTCGGCCTCGTCGACGCTCATCAGTATCGACATCACGGCCAGGCGGAGCTGGGAGTGGAGCAGTGGGTCAAGCGTCTTCATTCTTGATTCTCCTGCCAATGATGAACGCGGGAACGATGAATGACAGTATGAAGCTGAGTATGTAGACGGGGGTTACCCACACTGCCGGCAGAGGTATGCCGCAGAGGGATAGGATGACCAGCACGAAGCCTGCGGTTACGGAGAATGCGCCTCCAGCCACGTAGGAGGCTTCTTTGAGCACGAGACCCGTGGCGGTGGTGCCTGCGCCAACCACGATGAAGGCGTAGAAGAACATTGCCAGCCAAGCCTGGGGATAGCCGGCAAGGTTGAAGCCTGTGCAGACGAGTGTGAGGAGGATTGCGAAGAATCCTACTGATTTCCAGATGCCGTCGCAGAGGTTCTGAGGGTATGTCTTCGGCTGTTGTGGAGCTTGCTTGCGCGCCATGAAGAAGCTGGCGGGCAAGCCGATGACGGGTATGGCGAACCAGATGATGCTGATCCAGGGGCTGTGCAGGCACAGCATGAGGATGAGCCACAGGGCGGCTGTGGCGATTGTCAGGATTGCCCACATCACGGAGATGCGGAGGTCTACGATGCCGACGCGGTGCTTGGTGGTGCTGATCATGGATGCGATGAGCTTCATGCTCTCGGCGGGTGTGAGTTGTCTGTCGTCCATTGTTGCAGAATGGTTTATTTTGTAAACTTTGTTTGGCCGGAAAAAGAGCGGTTCGCATTGTCCGGGCC
>DBFWRP010000195.1:0-4524 GCA_048222005.1 Muribaculaceae bacterium
ATGTTTATTCGAGTAAAATTTTTAAAAGATTTTTCTTGATAAAGAAGGAGTGTAGTGAGCTACACGACTGATGAAGAGAGGAAAAGATTCAAAAATTTTGCCGAAGAAACATTGAAATAAACAGAGCGATTAATGTAAAATAATTTTGAACAGTTACTTATGACTATGATATCAATAGCCGAAAATCTGTTCGGGCGTGAGAATCACCACGCGGCCGAGTTTCGAGAGGGCATCCATGTCGAGATCCTCGATCTTGCCGAGGATGCCGTAATGGTATTTGCGGTCCTTCACCTTCTCCTGCTGGAACTTCACAACATCGTCGAGGGTGAGCGTCGGGAGTTGTTCGTAAGTGAGACGGTCGAGATCCAGACCGGCCGAACGGTTTTTGCCGTTGCCGTCGAGCGACGGGGCAAGACCCATGTCCTGAGCGTTGATATAAGCCCATGCAATGTTGTCGTCGATCACGCGGTTTGTGCGCAGACGTTTTTCAAGACCATCCTTGGCAAGTGCGAACGCTGCTTCGCTGCGCGGCATGTCGTTGATGATGGAGTTGAAGGCACCCACAGCATCCATGAGCTTGTCGTTCTGGGTGGCGATGCCTGCCATGAAGGTGTATGGGTTGTCGAGGCGCGAAGGCTCGTTGAAATAAGCCCATGCCGAATATGCCAGCGAGCGCGCCTCGCGCATCTCCTGGAACACGATGGCGTTCATCGAGCCGCCGAAGTATTCGTTGTAGAGCGTGGCGAGCGGATGCAATGCTGCATCGAAGTTTTCGCCGTTCGTGGTGTTCATGCTCATGTAGAGCTGCTTGGCGTCGTAGGGAGCCACATACACAACGGTTTCTTCGGGCTTTATCGGCAGATATTTCTTCATGGGAGCTGGCTCGCGGAGAGTCACACCCTTCACGTGGTGCTCGTTGAGGTCAAACTCAACCTGTTGCAGCGACAGCGGCCCGTAATAAATCACACGATGAGTGAGGCTGAGCATATCGCGCAGCGAACCTAACAACTTTTCGGGGTTGATTTCGGGCAACTCCTCATTTTTGATCATGAGGTCATTGACAATGTCCGGACCATAGGTGACATAGCGGCGCAGAGCCGAGAAATTGCTGCCCTGACGGCTCTTCGAGTCGGCGCGGCTCTTCAGCACGGTCTCAACAAAGGTTGCATATACCGCAGGATCGGCCACGGCCTGGTTGATAAGTTTCTCCAGAAGGTCGACAGCCTTGGTCATGTTCTCGCTCAGGCCACGGAGCACGATGTAGGAACGCTCAGAGCCGGCCGACACGAAATATTCGCATGCCAGATTGTAGAAAGCCTCACGCACCTGTGCGGCAGTCATGTCAGGTGTGCCGAGATAATCGAGATAGTTGGCTGCGAGCGACAGATATTTGTCGGCATAGCTGCCGGTCTCGAACACGAATGTAAGGTCGAACAGATTGTTATAAGGGTTGTGGGTGTAAAGCAGTTCCACACCGTTGGGCAGACGCGAAGAGGTGAGTTCCTTCTGGAAATCCACAAATTTCGGCTCGATGGGTTGTGAACCGAGTGCGACGAAATCGGTGAGGAACACCGAGGCGGTGTCGCGGTTGGTGACAATGGGGGTGATGGCAGGTTTGGCAATCTTCAGCTCATCCTTGGGAGCGCCCTGACGCTTCTCTATGGCCACGTAGTTGTTGTCGCCGAGATATTTGTTTGCCATGGCCACCACATCGGCCTTGGTGATTTTCTTCACGGCATCAAGGTCCTTTACGGCTTCGGCCCAGGGCTGACCGTTGACAAAGGCATCAACATAATAGTTGGCTCGGTCGGAATTGTTGAGCAGTGATTTCTCCACATCAAGCTCCATGTTGGTGATCACAGCCTTCACAAGCTCGTCGGAGAATTCGCCCTTGCGCAGTTTCTCCACCTCGCCCAGCAGCAAAGCCTCCACTTCCTGCAGGCTTTGTCCGGTGCGGGGCAGACCGATCATCAGGAACGCGCCCTGATCGGCCATGGAGTACATTCCGGCTCCGGAGCCGTTGAGCTTCTGCGCCTGGTCGAGGTCAATCTCCATCAGGCCGGCCGAACCGTTGGCAAGCACGTTCGACATCACGTTCAGGGCTGTCATGTCCTCGTGTGCGGCAGCCGGAATGCGCCAGGCCAGCGTGAGGCGTTCGGCCTCGTTGCCCCACACTTCGGCACGCTGGGGTGTGGTGAAAGGCTTCTCGGGCACCACCTTGAGGCGCTGAGCCTCCAGTCCGGGATTCGGCTTCATGTCGCCGAAATAGCGTGTTATCACATCCACGACCTTGTCGGGGTCGAAGTCGCCCGAAAGGGCAATGGCCATGTTGTTGGGCACATACCACTGGTCATGGTAGCGCTTGATGTTTGTTATCGATGGGTTCTTCAGGTGGGTCTGGGTGCCGAGCACCGTCTGGGTGCCATAGGGGTGCGACGGGAAGAGCATCGACAGCATCTTCTCGTTGCTCTTGCGGCTGTCGTTGGTGAGCGACATGTTCTTCTCCTCGTAGATGGTCTCCAGCTCGGTGTGGAAACCTCGGATTACGGGGTTCTTGAAACGGTCGGACTGCACGATGGCCCAGCGCTCAAGCTCGTTGGAGGGTATATCCTCCACATAGCAGGTAACGTCGGTCGATGTGTAGGCATTGGTGCCGTTGGCTCCAATGGCCGACATCATCTTGTCGTATTCGTTGGGAATAGCAAGCTTCGAGGCTTCGTAGCTCACGGAGTCGATGGTGTGGTATATGGCCGCGCGTGCCACCGAGTCGGTGGTCTGGCGGTAAGTCTCGAAAAGATTCTCGATACGGTCGAGCAGCGGCTTCTCGGCAGCGTAGTTCACAGTGCCGAAATTAGGAGTGCCCTTGAACATGAGATGCTCGAAATAGTGGGCCAGACCGGTGGTCTCGGCGGGGTCGTTCTTTCCGCCGACACGCACAGCGATATAGGTCTGGATGCGCGGTTCGCGGGGATTCTGCGTCATGAACACTTTCAGCCCGTTGGGCAGAGTGTAGATTTTTGTGTGCAACGGATCGCCCGGCACACTGTCGTAGGCGTACTTCGGAGCGGCATAGGCCGTAGCCATCGCGGCAGAGCCAAGCAGCACTGAAAGCCACAAATGTTTGAAATGCTTCATATAATGTTGATTAATGTTGGTTGTATTTCAAGCTTTCGGGCAAAGGTATAAAATATTCGATTAGATTTTGTACCTTTGCGCAAAGAGCCAATAGTTTTAAACTTATTTAGCACGATATGAAAAAAATCATACTCACAGGCGACCGCCCCACCGGCCGCCTCCACCTGGGCCACTATGTAGGCTCGCTACGCCGCCGCGTAGAGCTGCAGAATTCGGGAGAATTCGACAAAATATACGTGATGATAGCCGACTGTCAGGCTCTCACCGACAACGCCGACAACCCCGAGAAAGTGCGCCAGAACGTGCTTGAAGTGGCACTCGACTATCTGTCGGTCGGAATCGACCCGGCAAAGACCACAATATTCATCCAGAGCCAGGTGCCCGAACTGGCCGAACTGGCCTTCTACTACATGAATCTGGTGAGTGTGAGCCGCGTGCAGCGCAATCCGACGGTTAAAACCGAAATAAAGATGCGTGGTTTCGAGCAATCCATCCCCGTAGGATTCTTCTGCTACCCGGTGAGCCAGGCTGCCGACATCACCGCCTTCGACGCAACCATTGTGCCCGTGGGCGAGGACCAGGCGCCCATGATCGAGCTCACGCGCGAGATTGTGGCGCGCTTCAACCACATCTACGGCGACACACTGGTAGAGCCTGAAATCCTCCTCCCAACCAACGCCGTGTGCATGCGCCTGCCGGGCACCGACGGTAAAGCCAAGATGAGCAAATCGCTCGGCAACTGCATCTACCTCTCCGACACTTCGAAGGAGGTGAAAAAGAAAATCAACAGCATGTACACCGACCCCGAGCACCTCACCATCGACTGCCCCGGACACCTCGAAGGAAACGCACCGTTCATCTACCTCGACGCCTTCTGCAACGACTGCCACTTTGCGGAGTTCCTTCCCGACTATCCCAACCTCCTGGCTCTCAAGAACCATTACACCCGAGGCGGCCTCGGCGACGGCACCGTGAAAAAACTGCTTTACAACGTGATCGAGCATGAACTCGCCCCAATCCGCGAACGCCGCAAACATTTCGAGCAGAACATACCCGAAGTCTACGAGATTCTGCGCAAGGGTTCGGAAGAGGCACGTCAGGCAGCAGCCGCAACGCTCGACCGCGTGCGCCGCGCCATGCGCATCAACTACTTCGACGACCCCTCGCTCATAGCCGAGCAGCAGAAAAAATATAACACCGGCAAATAAACCGGGACACCTCTTAAATTAAAGCCGTTCGGGCGCCCTGACAATCCACAGGGCGCCCGAACGTTGTTTTTATTGAAAATAACTCCGATAATTACGATAACTCCGATAACTCCGATAATTCTGATAAATTCTTATAAGAACTTATACGAGCTTCTCAGAATTTATCCGAACTTATAAAAGC
>DBFWRP010000196.1:0-2439 GCA_048222005.1 Muribaculaceae bacterium
AAGGGCTCGTTACAAAGCCCATCCGCAACTATGTGAAAAAGAACCACAGCAATCTCGACATAGTCAAGATTGAGAAAAAAACGGCCGGATACGAGATACGGCTTTCCGACGGCTCCGAACTGAAATTCAACCTGCTCGGGCAATTCAAAAGCATCTCCACCGACGATTAATGCCTTCACCCCACTTGAAGGGGTGTATGTTGCGAAACTGCGAAATTCCTGTCTCTACATTTGAGTCATGCAATACCATCAAGGAGTGCATCGACATACAGACAAAAAAACAGGCGCTGTGCCGGCAATTCGACACAGCGCCGTTCATGTATCATCGGCTACACGCGGCAAGAGCTGAATCCGAGCATCATTTCATGGGTACAATCGGACATTCCTTATGTCAGCGGAACAATTGCAGCGGCTACATCCGTATCACCCCAGAAATCGGCGATAGTGAGCCACACGAGCAGCAGCAGGATAAGAATCCCCACGCCGAAGAACAGCCAGATGCTTGTTTTCGACGAACCGCCACGGTGCCCTGCATCGCCATCATGATGGTATTTTTCGTGTTTCATAATCGTAAGCTTTAAATAACTACTTCGCCTTCAGGGAGGCTGTATCCCGAAAGCCCGGAAAACAAAAGGAACAACACAAGGGCTTTCATTGATAATAACAACAACCGCCATCCGAAGGTTTTCATGCCGACGCACATACGTGAGCACTCACATTGAATCCCTTTCGCTTTTTTTTTGTAACTTTGCCACATGGCACGTCTTCTGGCTATCGATTTCGGAAAAAAACGTTGCGGCATCGCCGTGACCGACCCTCTGCAGATTGTGGCCAACGGACTGACGACGGTGGATACCGGCCGGCTTACCGAGTTTATCGCATCCTACGTGAAACGCGAAGAGGTGGAACGCATCATCGTGGGCTACCCCACCACCATGCGCGGCGACGAGTCGGAATCCATGCGCTACATCCGCCCCGGCATAGGGCGACTGCGCAAGGCCGTGCCCGACATCCCCGTTGAATTTTCCGACGAGCGCTTCACATCCGTCCTGGCCCACCGCGCCATGCTCGACGGCGGAATGAAAAAGATGGACCGCCGAAACAAAGAGATTGTGGACGAGATTTCCGCCACCATCATCCTCAACGACTATCTCACCAACCGATCACAGCAAAACAACACCTGATCCGACATATGAAACTCCCCGTTTATCTTTACGGACACCCTGTGCTCCGTGAAATATCTGACGACATCACACCCGATTATCCCGAACTCAAGAAGCTCGTGGCCGACATGTTCGAAACCATGTACGCCTCCGAAGGCGTAGGTCTTGCCGCCCCGCAGATAGGGCGCAACGACCGCATCGTGGTGATTGACGCTTCGCCCGTGGCCGACACATTCCCCGAATGCGACGGATGGAAACATGCCCTAATCAACCCTGAAATAGAAGTGCTCGATGGCGAGACCATCAGCCGCAGCGAGGGCTGCCTCAGCCTTCCGGGAATAAGCGAGGATGTGAAGAGAGTGGAGCACATCCGCCTGCGGTGGCTCGACGAGGATTTCCAGCCCCACGAACAGGAGATCAGCGGATACCTGGCGCGCATCGTGCAGCACGAGTGCGACCATCTGGAAGGCCATCTATACATCGACCACATCTCGCCCATCCGCAAGCAGCTCATCCGCGGAAAGCTCTCCAACATCATCAACCGGAAAATCCGTTGCGATTACCCCGTGAAATTCGCCCCCGCAAAGCGCAAGGGCTGACAATGCACTCACCAATATAATCACAAACAAACACCATATCCAGGACACCACAATGGCAGCTCCCAATCCAGACGATAAGAAAATCATATTCTCGATGGTAGGCGTATCCAAAACCTACCCTCCTCAAAAACAGGTTCTCAAAAACATCTACCTCTCGTTCTTCTATGGCGCTAAAATCGGCATCATCGGTCTGAACGGTTCCGGTAAGTCATCGCTGCTCAAAATCATAGCGGGCATCGACAAGGACTATCAGGGCGAGGTGGTTTTCTCCCCCGGCTATTCTGTGGGCTACCTCGAACAGGAACCCAAACTTGACCCCACGAAAACCGTAATCGAGGTTGTGCGCGAAGGCGTACAGCCCGTGATGGACCTGCTCAAGGAGTTCGACGAGGTGAACGCCGCGTTCGGCGACCCCGACGTGCTTGAGAATCCCGACAAGATGGATGCCCTCATCCAGCGTCAGGGCGAACTTCAGGACGCCCTCGACGCCGCCGACGCCTGGAACATCGACTCCAAGCTGGAGCGCGCCATGGATGCCCTCCAGTGCCCGCCCGACGACCAGCCCGTTGAGACACTCTCCGGAGGTGAGCGCCGCCGCGTGGCACTGTGCCGCCTGCTTTTGCAGCAGCCCGACGTGCTCCTGCTCGACGAGCCCACCAACCACCTCGACGCCGAATC
>DBFWRP010000197.1:0-2688 GCA_048222005.1 Muribaculaceae bacterium
GTCTTCGTCGTCTCACCGATCGCGGCGGTCATGGTCGCGCCGGTCTCGGCAGGGATAGCCCAGAAGCGATAGCTGCTGTTCGTTCCGGTGTTGTCAAGGCCCAGCGGCACGACATGCAGGTCATACTGCGTGGAAGAATAACTGGTCGTATCCTGCTTAAAGTCGTTCGGGTCGACCAGAACAGCGCCGTCATAGCCATTGTTCTTGCTGGGATCAACCGAACCGTTGCACCAGCTATTCAGCCGCAGCATACTCAGGCCGTTGGGGCTGGCTGCCTTTGTCACGGTGACGGGATAGGTCTTGCTGTGGGTGCCGTCCTCCGCCGTAACAACGAAGTCCACGCGGCCGTTGGAAAAGTCCACCGCTCCGTCGGCGGGGGTAACAGTGGCGCGGGGGCTGACGGTGGTGGCAACGGTCACCTTGGCCAGATCCGCGTCATAGGGCAGCACAAAGTAATAGTTGCCGTTCTTGTCCAACAGAGCCGCGCTGTCGTTGACGGTCAGGCCCGTCAGGTCGCAGGCGTAGTCTTTCAGCGTCTCGAAGCTGCCGCACACCGGCAGATTCTGACTTTCGCTGTCGCCCTGCGTCCACGTTACGCCGTACAGGGATATGTTGGCATAGCCGTTCAGCTTGTCCACGAACTCCTGAGCCTGCATGGCGGTCAGGGGCATGGCGGTTGCATAGTCGCCCGCGTCATAGTTACCGATGGCGGGCAGAATGCCCACTTCCTGATAATACAGATTGCCCAGCGACTTTCCGTTGACATCTACACCTGTGGCGCTGCCGATCAGGTGACCCGCCACAGGCTCGGCTTCCTCAGAGCCGTACTGGACGGAACCGGTATGGTAGCTGTTGAATACGCCAGCCATATCTCCGCGCCCATTGGCATTGCGGTTTGTGTTGGCAATACCTACAAGGCCGCCCACGGTGGTCTTTTCCACCTTGACGGTACCCTGGTTATAGCAGTCCTCCATAATACCGCCCAGCAAGCCCACCAGGCCACCGGCCTTCTCACGGGCGTTGACGGTGCCGTAGTTGGCGCAGCCGGACACAACGCCCATCGGGTTTTCCAATGTGCTTTGATGGTCGCTCACTTGTCCCACTACACCGCCGACCAGACCGCCGCCTATGACAGCACCATAGTTGCGGCAGTTCACCAATATGCGGGCATTACCGGCAATACCACCGACATTCGTGCCGCCGTCGGAGCTAAAGCCGGATGCGTTTGGATTACCGGTAACATCGCCGTAGTTGGCGCAATTGGTCAGAACTTTGCCGTTACCAACAATGCCGCCTACCATCAATGTGGGAACCTGCCCTGCCGTACCGGTAGCGGTCACCTTACCATAGTTAACGCAGTCCTCAATGCGGCCAAAGCTTCGGGCTGCGATGCCGCCCACATAGGACTTGGCGGTAATAGAGCAACTCTCATCCAGAACGATGCTCTTTACCACAGAACTTTCGCCCAGCACGCCGAACAGGCCAAAATAGCTGGTCTCCGCATTGTTGTAGACAAAGTTCTTGATGCGATGGCCGCGGCCGTCATAAGTACCGCTAAACGGATTACGACTCGAACCGCTGGTGGTGGCTTTTGCAATAGGCGTCCAATCTGGTACGCCGGTCATGTCGATATCGGCAGTCTGCCGGAGATATTTGCCCGCCATGGTGTTACCGGCATTTACCACTGCCGCCAAGCCTACCAGATCATTTGCGTTTTTGATCAGATACGGACTTTTTTCCGTTCCTTTACCGCTAAAAGTATATCTAATCCATGTTATCTGGAAAAAAACGATCAGACTGATACGATCTCCATTCGTGCCATTGGCCGGAACTAACGTAATTTGGTCCGTTCCTCTGAATTTCACCTTGCCTGAATACGTCACCATTTCCAGAATATCTGGCACCTCTGCGCTGCCATCTGCGCCTGTTACAGATGCCGTAACTTGCGTCAGCGTAAAGGGTGCAGGATTGCTCATATCACGAGAGAATGTCACCGTGCGTGCTTCAAGGTCGACAACGCCTGTAAATATTCCCTGATCTGTGTCAAGCGTAATGACGGCATTGTTGGCCCAAGCAATATCAGGGCCTTCCAAATAAGTCACGACGGCTTTTGCGTTCCAGTCGCTCGCGTACCACATTACGTCCTTATTGGCAAAGTCCTCAGCACTCATCTCAATGTTGATGATCTGCGCTACTGTCCAATTAGCAAAAGCACTGACACCAATCGTCCTCACCGAACTAGGAAGTGATATCCAGCTTACCGCTGTGCAACCTTTAAATGCACCCGCGCCAACCGTTACCAATGTCGAAGGAAGTTTTACTGTACGAAGTTTTGTTGCATTTGATATCACGCTATCAGGGATTGAAGTAAGTCCGTCACTGAAAACAACATGCTCTACATAAGCAGTGAACCTAAGCCATGGATATACTTCTTCCGTTATAGTCGTACCAGCTGCGATATCAAACGCACCAGTTCCAATGAAAGAAAGCGTCTTGGTGTCCAAGTCATACGCCCAATTCACAGAGTTTTCCTCATAGGTATATGTACCGTTGAACGCAAATGGATAAACTCGTTCACCGTTGTAGTCTATTAACGCGTTGCCATTCCAACCATCACCAAATGTTACGGCAGATAGGACATCGTCCTTGTCCTTGTCAAAGCAAAGAGTCTGTTCAATTGTCCAATCG
>DBFWRP010000198.1:0-5283 GCA_048222005.1 Muribaculaceae bacterium
TCCGTTAGATTTGACCAATATTTAAGTGCAACTTCCCCTTGCTGTTCTATGTTCACTGAATCTAAAAGTGTTTTTGCTATATCATGGTATCCAAGTGCTGAATATGCATTAGCCAAATCAATTCTGGTATCATCCGCTATAACCTCAGCATGTTCAAGTCCTTTAATTGCATTAAATATATCATCATTCGTTCCAAACGCAAGAGCATACGACAAATCTGTAGACAGTTTCATATCGGACATTTCAGGATATCGCTTAAAAATATCCCGGCAAATTGACATCGAGCTATCAGCCAATTCTCTATTATTCAATACAATATACCCATTTAGCAGATTTAAACGACATGATAGCTCATATGCAACATTACCCTTATTATTATACAGCTCGGCGGCTTTGCGGTTATTGGCGATAAAATCATCAATTTTATATAACTCATAAAATAGTGTGCCCTGCGCCACGAGCAAACGTGCCAACGCAAGGGTGTCGGTCGCTACTCCTTCCTGTTCACGGGCATTGATGAACGACAGCATTGCTGCCTCATCGTTGCCGGCATTCTGGTGTATGCGCCCCTGATAATAATAAGTGAGGAGCTTTTGGTCGGGAGTCCCATTGTCAATGTAATAGTCAATGGCCGGTTGGAGCACATCGAATGATGTTTTGTCGATGTAATTTTTATCCAGCGCCATTGATTTCAACAAGGCATAACGTGCCCGCGGCTCTCCATGAGGCAGGCTACCGGCATCAATACTTTCAAGAAGAAGCAATGCAGAATCTGGAGCGGACCCAATCAGAGACTCCGCTTTATCTACTTGCGCGACGACGCGTTTTCTGTGGCTGCACCCTATGGAAAGCACGGAAAATGCAACAGCTACAGCTATTGAGAAAATGTAATTGACTGGTAATGACATATATATGGAATTGGGGCATTTACGGCTTGAAAAGCACCTTGAAATCGTCGGCATCACGGCCTACAGGAAGATAGCTGCGCACTTTGTTCAACTGCGATTTTGTGTAGGTGGCCGTAATGAAATCGTCGGGTGCAGGGGCAGTTGTATTTTCGACAGTAACACCTGCATGTTCCGACATGGCTGCGGTGCGGGAGGACGCACATGGCGCAAGCTCATAGCCGAAGGGGTCGAAAATGTAGCTCTGGTGGTCGTAATCGCCATAATCGTCATGTCCTGAACGGTTGCAGCCCACCACCACAGCCTGATTCTCGATGGCACGGGCTATGAGCAACTGACGGAAGGCGTAGCCTCGCGCAGCAGCCCAGTTGGCCACCACCAGCAGCACATCGTAGGTGGCACCCTCCCGACGGCACCACACAGGGAAACGGAGGTCGTAACACACAAGCAGCATCACATCCCATCCACGGAACTGCACCACGGGAGGCAGCTCTGAGCCACGCGTGTACACCCGGCTTTCGGCACTCAGGCAGAAAAGGTGGCGCTTGTCGTAGAAAGTCACCGTCCCGTCAGGTTCAGCAAAGAATCCACGGTTGAAATAGCATCCATTCTCCCGGGCAAGCACACTCCCAGCCACAGCCACATCGTATTGCCGGCTCCATCTCACCACTGCATCAAGCGACTGCCGGAAGGCGGCATCGGCCATCGATGCAAGCAGCTGTTCGTCCTGAATGAACCCTGTAGAGAACATCTCGGGCAACACCACGATATCCGTTCCTTCCGGAAGAGCCGAAAGTTTCTCGTCAACCATGTCGATGTTGCGCGCCACATCGGCCCATACTATGTCGAGCGGCAATGCCGCTATCTTCAATTCTTCGCCCATAATGCTTTAACTCAATTAGTCGGCAGACGCCGGCACATTCAACCCTGCCCGGTTGAAAATTTGTGGGGCTTCAGGCCGTGAAAACGGCTGTAGAACTTCTTTATACGCTCCATATCGGCATCAATATCGCCCGAAGGCTCAAACATCGTTGTCAGCTCTATGGTCTTTGTCGGCCCGTCGATTGTGGCCAGCGCCACAGGCACACGGGCTGCCTCGGCGATGCGCAGAAATCCTGAATGCCAGTTGGCAGTGCGTTTTCGTGTTCCCTCCGGAGTTATGGCCAGCGTCAGGCGCGGCTCGCTATTGAACCGGTGCACCATTGCCTCCACAAGCGAACCTTTTTTCTTGCCCCTCTCCACCGGCACGCCTCCCATGGCCCGGAACATGCAGCCAAGAGGGAAAAAGAACCAGGAGGATTTCATCATGAAACCGGCAGTACGCCCTACCGCATGTATGGCCAGCTCACACAGCACAAAGTCCCAGTTGGAGGTGTGTGGCGCCACACATATAATCAATTTCGGATAGTCAGGCACACTTACGTGCACCGACCACCCGAAAATTTTAAGAATTCTTGCCGGTAAATTCATCAGTGAGCTTTATTAGCATCCTTCACGGCCTGCGGAAGAGCCGCGTTCATCTCTTTCACTATCTCCTGCACCCGGCTGTTGAACTTGGCACGGAGTGCGTTGAAAGCCTTGCGGTTGTAGGCCTGACGCTCCTTGGTGTAGGTTGCGCCGTGCTCGAAATCGGAGGGCACCTTATCGAATGCAAACGACATGTTGGCCAGGGTGGCTGTCTGCAGACGTGCTATTTCCGACACGATCTTCTGCATTGTCGTGCGGTCAACGCCTTTCACGTAGTCGGCTGCGAGCATGCATTCCGATGCCAGATCGCCACATATGTATCTTACCTGTTTCTTTAAATCGCGTTTGTTAGCCATATCAGTTTTCTGTTATTATAGGTTGAAATATTATTGTTTCATTATTCTATTAAGAGCCCCGTGAGTGGGGGGAATGTGGAAAATACGCATTGGCAACCCCATCGGCCGCAGCATGTTCTGCGGACGCTGCGGCACGCTACCCGTGGCCCTGATGGCAGCATCGGCGAATTTGGCCGGATGGGCGCTTGCCAGCGCCACACCCGTTTCGTCCGGACGCAGATGACGGTTGATAGCGCGGAGCGCAATGGCTCCCTGCGGATCGATGTGCATGCCGGTAAGTTCGAGGGTCTCGCGCATTGTGGCTGCAATTTCATCGTCACCGTAGGCATATCCCTCCACATCGCGGCGCAACTGTGCGAGGTCACCCTGATAGAGATCGATTATTCGCGCTATGTTCGACGGATTTCCCACATCCATAGCCCGGGCAAGTGTCTCCAGGGCTCGTTGCGGCCTGAACCCGCCTGTTTTCAGATATTCAACGAACACATCGTTGGCGTTGTTGGCGGCAAAGAACCGTACCACCGGAAGCCCCATCCGCTTGGCCATCAGTGCTGCGGCCAGACTGCCGAGATTGCCGCACGGCACGGAGATCACCACCTTGGCATCGTTGCCTGCGGCTGCCACGGCACGGGCGTACGCATGGAAATAATAAATCACCGACGGGAGTTCGCGTGCGGGGTTGATTGAATTTCCCGCCGTGAGCCTGTTCTCCCCTTTCGCGGCATCGGCACGAAGAGCCTCCATCACCAGATTCTGGCAATCGTCGAACGTGCCGTCCACCTCCACAGCTATCACATGACGGAGGGTGGCGAACTGCGCCACCTGCTCGGGTGTGAGGTCGCCTTTTGGGAAAAGTATATAGACATTGGTGTTGGCCGAACGGCTGAATGCATTGGCGATGGCACCGCCACTGTCGCCGCTGGTGGCCAGTATGATGTTGCGCTCACGATGCGAGTCGGTCCAGGCAAGTTCGGGCATGAGCCGCGCCATGAACCGCGCGCCCACATCCTTGAACGAGAATGTCGGACCGTTGAACAGATCGAGCACATAGCGGTTGCCGGCTATGTGACGTAAAGGTATGTCGAAATTAAGCGATTCGTCCACAATGGCTTTCAGTTTCGAGGACGACACCATGTCGCCGAAAAGCGTATTGGCCACCACATAGCCCACATCGCGAAGCGACATCTCGCCGATATTCCGGTAAAATGCACGCGGCAATGTGGGCAGCGAATCAGGCATATACAATCCCCCGTCGGGGGCCAGCCCGTTTGCAATGCCCTGAGCAAATGAAACTTTGGGCGAAACGCCGTTTGTGCTGTGCAGAATCATACCACAAAACTACTAAATCCGCACATAAAAACCAACCCGCAGCATATGTTTAAAAACTCATTCCTGTCCTCAGGCGTCTTTCTTCGCCTTGCTGTTGCGGCCGACAAAATCGGTGAGGTAGACAGTAAAAAGCGGAAAAACAACCACACCCGTTACAGGCAACACAACAAGCACGATTTTACCCGCCACCGTCAAAGGTGAGATGGAGCATCCCACAGTTACCATCTCCATCGTGGCCCACCAGAGCGCGGTCCAGTAAGTGTCGACCTGCGGGTTCACAGGCTGCTCCCGCTGAAAAAGAATCAGACTGCAGAAGTAGACCACCAGCAACAGTATGGACAAATAGCTCATGAACATGCTCGTAACGGCATTGCTCGACACATAACCGATAACAATCGACATGGCCAGCGCACCGCGTGCCAGCGGAATGAAGCGGATGAAATAGAGCGCATCGCTGCTCAACGGGATGTGACACCAGTCTATGATGTTCAGGTACGGAATGGACAGCAGCAGAAAAAAAAGCCGTTTCCTCACAAAACGCCACTTGTCGTCGGCATAACGCAGGCACACGAAAAAATCGGCAACGAACACCACGCACACCCAGAACTGGAATGTCATATAACGGTGACTCTCAAGTATGGGTATCTTTTTGAACGTATCGATTGAAATCGCCACAATCAGCAGCACTGAAAGCACCAGCACCAGAATGTTCATAAAGTCCACCACATCACGGCCGAAACGGCCATGACGCCATGCGGTGTTCTTCCCCTGCGGGGATGTTGAAGCCGGTTGCACGCCGGTTGTCTGACTATTGTTTCCGGACATAAGGCATAATGTGAATATCTGTGACAAATCGTGAACCCCGCAGCCTTGCATGCACAGCCTCGGGCTCTCACTATTTTTAACAACCGGGAAGGCTTTTTTGTTAATGATGGGCAGATTTCGGCAATTTTCGCTAAATTTGCATCAATCTGCGCCACAGACATTCCCTAAGGGGAGATGCCTGTGGAAAGTTTATGCCGCATCACCTTGGGCGACAATATTCTCCGACTATTAGGCCATGACCTCTGAAAATCTGTTACACGACACCTGGGACCGCGACCACCTGTGGCATCCCTACACATCAACAATAAATCCTCTCCCAACATATAAAGTCGATTCGGCACACGGATGCGTGATACGCCTTGCCGACGGCACCGAACTTATCGACGGCATGTCGTCGTGGT
>DBFWRP010000199.1:0-1611 GCA_048222005.1 Muribaculaceae bacterium
TGACCGCACTGCGCACTTTCACGCCGCTCACGGTGTACACATCTACCGGAACCGCAGCCGAGCCCGTCACTTCGCGTATGGCAGTCGGTTTGGCGACATACAACAATTTGAAGTTGTCGAAACAGTTCCAGTCGTGGTACCTATACTCGGTCTTGTCCAGACCGACCCGCAAATCCCCTTTCGCCAATAGCTCGTATTCCACTTCATTGGCGCGGTATTCCCCGTCGCGGTTGAAAGCATTGTCAGCCGACCGCACATCGTCCGGATAGGTATAGGGATTATACGTATAGGGAACGGAACCGTCGAACAAAGACATGAACGTCTGGCGGCTGCTATTGAGATACAGTCCGGCCAAAAGCTGTTCCGAACCGTCCTGATGCGCGTTATAGGCTTCCGCCTTGTCGCCATAGCGATAAAAGCCTTGGGCGCGAAGACGGTATGTACCGGCCGGCATACGTTCCAACACCTGATAAGTGTCGTAAGTCTTGTCGTAAAACTCAGCCACGCCGGAAGAAGCCGCCGTAAAAGACGTGCCTTCCCATCCCTTGCTGCCTTCCGAAAAATCGGGATTGACTAAAAGCCAGGTAAGGTCTACTTCCTCTCCGGGTGTCCAACCGGCACACAGGTCCTCCGTATAGGTTTCCATCGCCGCTTTCAGGGCTTCATAGGCCGCAGGCAAAGCCATTGACAGTTCGGACACGGAGGTCAGGTCCAACGCTTCTTCGGCTTGCCGGATGGCGGCATCGAACACTTGGCTGCCGCTCTCCTCCTTCAGATCCTCCACACGTGGCAGATACAAACGCACGTCGCTCCATGCCTGCAACAGGCGGTACTCTTCTTCCGTCACCGTCATGACGGAACCGTGCTGGAACGCTCCGGTCCCTTCCACATTGGAGGAATGCGTCACGTTCAATCCCAGATGGTCTGTCTCGCAATACTTGTAGGCACTGCCGCCGGAGTAGCGCATATAATACAGGTTGTACACGTCCTCATTGATGCGGCGCACCGTACTCGAACCTTCCACCTGCTCCGAACCTTCGTTCGTCACGTGCATCACTTCCGTCCAGGTACCTCCCACCAACGTCTTGCTCGTAGCCTCATAAATGCCCCGTTCCGTGCCCGAAGCCCCTTCACGTTTGTAATACATGTGGTAGAGGCTGTCGTAGGGATTATACACGATGTCCGCGTCGATTACCGAGATTCCGGGGTCGAAAAAGACACGGGGTTGGGTCAGCGTCTTGAACTCCCGGTCGGCATAGGAATAAAAAATACGGTCATGGTCGTCGCCTTCGTTGGTGGACAGTATAGAATAGTACACCAGATAGGCACCTTCTCCCCCGTTATAGTCCTTGTCCCAAATGAACTGCGGCGCCCATACGCGGTTGATGCGGGCATATTCCTCGTCGGTGTCATATACGCCCGTCGTGACATTGGGGTCGGAGAATATGGATTTTCCCCGGTTGAAATCGAACGTCGTACCCTCCCAATGTATCAAATCCCGGGAACGTACCAAGTTGATGCCATGGTTGTTCCACACGCCGGAAGCATGCTGTTTCATGTCGGTGGTCGTGATGAAATAGCCGTCCGACGCTTCACCGCGCCCGATATAGG
>DBFWRP010000002.1:0-25381 GCA_048222005.1 Muribaculaceae bacterium
GCTACGGAATAGAACTCGCCTGTGGAGCCGCGTCCGGCAAGCACACACGAGGGATATTTCCACGTTATGGCCGATCCGGTCTCCACCTGAGTCCAGCTCAGTTTGGAATAATCGCCGCGACACAAGCCGCGCTTGGTGACAAGGTTATAGATGCCGCCGCGCCCCTGTGCATCGCCGGCATACCAGTTCTGCACGGTGGAGTATTTCACCTCTGCGCGGTCCTCGACAATGATTTCCACGATGGCGGCATGCAGCTGGTTTTCGTCGCGCATCGGCGCGGTGCAGCCTTCGAGATAGCTCACGTAGCTGTCGTCGTCGGCCACAATCAGCGTGCGCTCGAACTGGCCGGTGCCTGAGGCGTTGATGCGGAAATAGGTGCTCAGCTCCATTGGGCAGCGCACCCCTTTGGGGATGTAGACGAACGATCCGTCGGAGAACACGGCCGAGTTGAGCGCGGCATAGAAGTTGTCCTTGTAGCTCACCACCGAGCCGAGATATTTCTTTACGAGGTCGGGATAGTCGCGCACGGCTTCCGATATGGAGCAGAATATGATGCCCTTTTCGGCAAGCGCCTCCTTGTGGGTGGTCTTGACGGAAACGGAGTCCATCACGGCGTCCACGGCCATTCCCGACAGCTGCTTCTGCTCCTGCAGGGGGATGCCGAGCTTGTTGAACGTGTCAAGCAGCTCGGGGTCCACCTCGTCGAGCGATTTGGGACCCTCCTTCTTTACGGGGGCGGCATAATAGCTGATTGCCTGGAAATCTATGGCAGGCATGTTCAGGTGAGCCCATGAAGGGGGCGTGAGCGTGAGCCAGTAGCGGAACGCCTTCAGTCTGAACTCAAGCAGCCATTCAGGCTCGCCCTTTTTGCGCGATATGAGCCGGACTACATCCTCGTTGAGTCCGACGGGGATGATGTCGGTGTCGATGTCGGTTACAAAACCGTATTTGTAGTCGCCTTGTGTGACGTCGTTGATCACCTGTTCCGACGCCGAGGCTTTCTTGTTGTCTTGTTCCATGTCGTGTTACGGACAAAAGGGAATATTGTATATGATACGGATTATCTGTATTTAGGCAACCTGCATGTTATCTATATGAGAACAACCGGCAGGCCGTTAAGGTTGAAGCCTGTCAGCACCCTGTCACCCATCCCAACAGAGCGGGGCCGAGGTTCAGGATGGCATGGATGGCATGCCCGTTGCCGATTGTCGACATTGCGCCGAAGTTGGTGGACGGCTTGATGGTCAGCCACAGGTTGAGCAGCAGGCTCAGGCCCAGCATCCATTCAAAGCAGTAGAACACGGCGCCACCGATGCGGTCGAGAGCGCCAAGGCTCAGCGCATGCGCGGCTGTCTTGAAAAAGTGCGCCACCAGCCGCACTCCAAGATAGCCGGCAAGGAACAGGATGATGTTGGCCAGCACGCAGTCGGTGTAGGAGGGTGCGGTCGGCCTGCCGGCACCGTCTGTTCCGGCAATCAGGGCCGCCATCCAGTCGGAGCCTATGTGGCACAGCAGCACGCCAAGCAGCAGACCGCCGAGCGAGCCTGCCTGCACAATCAGACCTTTGCGGAAACCGAGCACCACCGACACCACAAAAATCACAAGTATAACAATGTCAAGCTTGGTCATGAGCAACGGAAGTCCTTTGTTTTCTCAATGATGATGTTGCATAACTCCGGAATGTAGTGACGCACGGTGTGTGCGTCTGTGAAATACATTTTGGTTATCAGTCAATTGTCGGGCGCACAGTCCGTGCGTCACTACATTGTTGACCAAATTTAGCGTTTTATCAACATCCTCTTTTAATTATAGTGCAAATTTAGCACATATTTCCATGAGTAACGGTAAAAGAACGCGTTTTTTCACATGTGTTGTAAACCTTCTCGGCCGATGAGATGTTAAGATAAATGAATCTTAAAACTATTTGCTCTATGAAGAAAATCATTTTCGCACTTTTGGCTCTTATCGTTTCGGCCGGTGCGGGTAAGGCTGACGCAGTGGAACTGCAGGTGGGTTACGGTGGCTACACGCAGATGGATGCCACCAACTGTCATGACCACTGGCATGGTGTCAACAACGCCTGGGGTGCGCTCACCGCAGGTGTGAACTTCAATGTGCTCCGCAATTTCAGCATCGGTCCGAGCTACACGTTCTCAAGCTGCACCACCAAGGGCGGCCCCGAACATTCGTCGATCGCCTATCATGCCATCATGCTCAACGGGCGCTACCACTACTGGAGCAACCGCATTGTCTCCCTCTATGGTCATGTCGGCATGGGTGCGGTGATTTCGCACATGATGCCCTATCACGGCGATTCCTACAATTGCACCTATTTCGCTTACCAGTTCTCGCCGCTTGGCGCACATGTGAGCATCTCGCCATCGTGGGCCATTTTCGGTGAGCTGGGCTTCGGAGCTCAGGGCCTGTTGCAGGTGGGTTTCCGCTTCAATCTCTGACGCAGTCCGTTAGTTTTGGGTATTAATTTTTGAATTTTTGAGATTATTCGGTGAGGCGGTGTGCCATATTTGCGGCGCACCGCCTCATTGCCGGAAATAATTCGTAAATTTGACACACCGAACCGTGAAATTCAGATACTCCATCCATGTCAAAGGAAAAAATTTTTGAACAGACCTATTTTCTCACTCCGGCCGAATGCAATCCGGAGGGGAGGATGCCCATAACCCTGCTTATCAACCGGCTCATCGAGGTGGCCACGCTGCATGCCAACCAGCTCGGCATAGGATATGATTCGCTTGTAGAGAGGCACGGCACATGGGTGCTGTCGCGCGTGGCTGTGGAGATGCGTCTCTACCCCGGGGTCAATGACCACTACACGGTGCGCACGTGGGTCAACGGCATCAACCGCCTCTTTTCGGAACGATGTTTTGAAATTGTTCTGACCGATACGGGCGAGACAATAGGATATTCCCGCACAATCTGGGCGGTGATGAACACCGATACCCGCACGGTGGCCGACATCTCGCACATGGAATGGATCTCAACCATGGTTCCCCAAGGGAAGGAATGCCCCATCGCACCACCCGAGCGTCCCCGTCCGGTGCAGGATGTGACACACACCGAGACCTACCGTTTCAACTACTGCGACCTTGATTTCAACAGGCATGTGAACTCCTCGCGCTACATAGAGCTGCTCCTGAACCAGTGGACACTCGACTTCCACGACCATAACCGCCTTACCCGCTTTGAGATCGCCTATATGCACGAGGCATATTTTGACGAGGAGGTGGAGGTGCGCCTGGCCGAGCATTCCGAGGGTGCCACGCTGAATGTGCGTGCCGAGCTGCTGCACGATGGCAATGCACTGTGCCGCTCGGTTCTCGCGTTCAATCCGCGCTGAGCCTCTGACTGAACACCCGTTTCTGCCCTTTGCCGCCGGTTTCCTTGCCGTAGGCCACGGCGTGATGCGGGCAGATATGGTAGCAGCGAAGACACATGGCGCAGTTTCCGCCCCACGCGGGTGGAAGCTGCGTGATGTTGTTCATCGGGCACGATTTCTCACACAGGCCGCAGCGGGTGCAGCTGTCGGTGGCGTGGAACGGTTTCGGACTCATGTAGAACATGCAGAACACCGGGTAGACAATCGCTGACTTCAGCCACGCCCATTTGCCGCGCACAACGTCGGCTCCGCCAAATCCGCGCCGCATGGCATCGGCGATGGCTCCGACACGCTCCGGCATTGCATCAAGTTTACGCTGGGCTGTTTCGGGTGTGTCCACATCGAACCCTTTCATGTTCACGTAGGTGTTGGGCATCGTCACCGAGAACGCGGCCCGGGGTGTGAAGCCACGGCGTCCGGCAATCTTGCTCCACTGGTGGTCGGCCATGCCGATGTCGTCGCCGCACGTGCATACAAGATAATGGAGTGTGCCGGGCTGCTCTATCAGCTTGCAGCGCCGCATGAAGGCCACCACTACCGGCGGCACTCCCCACGAGTACACCGGGAATACCCACACCACATTCTCTCCGGCAGCGATATTGATCACCTGCGCCGTCGGGTCGAGAAGCCGCTCACCTTCGAGCTGGAGTATATCGCCACCGAGGTGCCCCTGCAGCTGCCGTGCAACCAGCAGCGAATTGCCTGTGCCTGAAAAGCAGATTATCATAAGGCATGCTTAGGGATTAGCGGATGGTGACCTGTGTGGCTCCGTAGCCGTACTCGCGGAATGATGCATCCTGCACGTCGTGGGTCTTGTAGCGGTAGTTCAGCTCCTTGTAGAGGGCCTGGCGCAGCACGCCCTCACCTTTGCCGTGAATAAACACGATTTTCATCCCCTTGTTGCGGAGGTTCTGGTCCATGATGCGGCGGAAGGTGTCGATCTGATAGTTCAGGATGTCGGCAGTGCTCATTCCGGCGGTTGTGTCGAGCAGCTGATTGATGTGAAGGTCAACCACCAGGGGGGAGTCGGCACCGGTCTTAGCGGATTTTTTTACGGGACGTTTCAGGGCGGGGCGCCGTTCGTCGTCGGCACGCTTTGAGCGCATGGCATCCTCGAGGGCGGCGCTGTTGAACACCTTGGCACGCTGGGGAATGTCGTTCTTGACGATGTCAACGGCTATCACGGGCTGCTCGAAATAGGGATTCTCGCGGAAGCAGTGAAGCTTGAAGAACTTGGTGGTGTCCAGGCTGGTTTCGATGGCCACCGGAGCCTTGAGTGCGAACTCCTTGTCGCGCTTGAAGGCTACGTACTGGAATGCCACGCGGTCCAGACGTCCCACCTGCTCTCCGGTAAGTTCCTCGATGAAAATCTGCATGTTCGGCTCTATGAGGCCTGCATGACGGCAGGTCCAGCCCTTTTCATCGTCGGCCCGCGAGAGATAGGTGAAATAGAGATAGTAGTTGGAATCGTTCACCAGATATGCCTCAAACGTGGTGGTGTTCAGGTGCTTCAGCTCCACTGCCTCGTAGGCGAGCACCACATTGAGCGAATCGCCTTCGGGAGTTTCCACCACCTGAGGCTGCGGGGCGGCTTCAGGCATCTGTGTCGGCACGAATTTGCTGCGTGCCTGCTGTTCCTGTTCCTGACGGTGCGAGCCTGTGCCGCCGAACACGTCGCGGCGCATTTTCTCCTCGCCGGGGGCGCTCACAACCACGAGCTCCTTCATCAGCACCGGGGTTATGAAGCCGTCATCCTCCTCAACATGGGCAATCTGCCCGTCAATCTTCACTACGCGTCCGCCTCCGGTGGAACTGAGGAAACGCACTGTATCGCCTATTTTTGCCATAATGTAGTCATGTTATATCAGATGTGCGGCAAAACTCAAAAAACGCTTGATTCTGCAACACTCTGCTGCAAAATTAAGCGTTTTTCCGTAATTTTGCAGCATGGTAAAAAACATACGTATCGACGAATTCGATTATGACCTCCCCGACGAGCGGATTGCCAAGCATCCGCTGGCACAGCGCGACAGCTGCAAGCTGCTTGTGCGCACAGCCGGGGGGGAGCTGTCCGAACATATATTCAGCGAACTGCCGGAACTGTTGCCGGCAGACGCCATGCTTGTGTGCAACAACACGCGCGTGATCAACGCACGCCTGCGTTTCCGCAAGCCCGGCGGAGCCCTTATCGAGATTTTCTGCCTTGAGCCGGTGACGCCGCACGACTATGCCGTGAGCTTCGCCAGCACATCGCAGTGCTCATGGACCTGCTTCGTGGGCAACTCCAAGCGATGGAAGGAGGGGCTGCTGTCAATGCCGCTCGAAATCGGCGGCCGCAGCATCACGTTCACAGCCGAACGCCTCGACAAAATGGGACAGGCCTCGGTGGTGGAATTCCGCTGGGACAATCCTTCGGTCACATTCTCCGAAATAATCGCCGCTGTGGGCGAGATTCCCATCCCCCCGTATCTAAACCGCGCCACCGAGGATTCAGACAAGGCCGACTACCAGACGGTCTACTCGCATGTGGACGGATCGGTGGCCGCGCCTACCGCCGGACTGCATTTCACACCCCAGGTGCTCGATGCCATAGCCGCGCGTGGCATTCCTGTGCGCGAGCTTACCCTTCATGTGGGTGCAGGCACTTTCCAGCCCGTAAAATCCGACGAGATTGGCGAGCACCCCATGCATGCCGAATTCATCGCCGTTGGCCGCAGCCTCATTGAAGCGCTCAGGGACGGCGACCGCACGGTGGTGGCCGTGGGCACCACTTCGGTGCGCACTCTCGAAAGCCTTTATCATGCCGGTGCGCTCATGCTCCGTGGCCGGTGGGACGGCGAGGTGCCGCAATGGGTGCCGTATGAGAGCGAGGACGGCGGATGGCCGTCGGTGGCCGAGGCGATGGGTGCGTTGCTCGGTTATCTTGACAGCCGTGGTGAAAACACGTTTGTCGCCTCCACGCGCATAATTATAGCGCCGGGCTACGCCTATAGGGTGGTGAAGGGGATGGTTACCAATTTCCATCAGCCACGGTCCACACTGCTCCTGCTCGTGTCGGCCTTTACCGGTGGCGACTGGCGGCGCATGTACGATTTCGCCATGAACCGCTCGTTCCGCTTCCTGAGCTACGGCGATGCCTGCCTGCTGCTGTGACCTGCTGAATGCGTGATTACTGAGTGTAAAATCAAGCCTTGAACTTATAAACGGGCAGGGATGTTTTAAGATTGCGGCTATTGTTCCGCCGCCATTGGTAAAACATCAGAAGCGTATGAGCGACAGGCATTCGGATGCCGGAACAGGGGAGGTGACCCGGTCCGGACGTAAAAAGATAGTATCCACCGCTGCGGGAACCCTCACCATGGGGGCCATGGCGGTGATGATCATTACCTCGATTCTCAGTCTGCGAGGGCTTCCTTCGGAGGCGAAATATGGGGCCCAGTCAATTTTCTACTACACGTTCGCGGCCATAGTGTTCCTGTTGCCGTTCTCGCTGGTGTGCGCCGAACTGGCGTCCACCTACTCGAAAAGCGGCGGCCTGTACCGGTGGGTGTCGGAGGCGTTCGGTCCGCGCTGGGGCTGGACGGCCATGTTTCTCGAATGGCAGACCATCGTGATATGGTTCCCCACGGTGCTTATGTTCGGTGCGGCATCGCTCGCCTACATATTCTGGCCCGAAAGCTTTGACCAGAGTTTGGCTTCAAACAAGACCTATACGCTGATTGTGGCGCTGGTGATTTACTGGGTGGCCACTTTCAACGCTTTCCGGGGGCAGCGCTCGGCCAATGTGCTCAGCACCTATGGCGGTATGCTCGGCACAATCATCCCGGGTGTGGCCCTCATTGTGCTCGGCATCCTGTATGTGTGCATGGGCAAGCACGATTATCTGGCGCATGTGTCGTTCTTCCCCGATTTCTCCAACCTCGGGACGATTGTACTGGCTGCATCCATATTCCTGTTCTATGCAGGTATGGAGATTCAGGCAGTGCACATCAGCGATATGCCAAATCCGTCGCGCAACTTTCCGCGTGCGGTGTTCCTTGCAATTGCCGTAATAGTGGTCATCTATGCTCTCGGCACTCTGGTGATCGGCCTGGTGATTCCGGCCGACCATATCGACCTTCTGCAGTCGTTGCTTGTGGCCCACAAGGGCTTGTGGCGCTCGTTCGGCCTTGGATGGATGGGCAACATAATGGCGCTGCTCATAATGTTCGGCGTGATCGGGCAGGTCAGCGCGCTTGTCACCGGTCCTGCCACCGGCCTTATGGCTGTGGCCCAGTCGGGCTATCTTCCCCCCTCCCTGCAGCGCGTCAACAAGAACGGCGTCAACACCCCGATTCTTTATGTGGAGGGTGTGTTCGTCACCATTTTGTGCCTGCTGCTGATAGTGTTGCCTACGGTCGAGGCGGCCTATCAGATAATGTCGCAGATGGCAACCATCATTTATCTCATCATGGTGCTGCTAATCTACGGGGCGTTCATTCAGCTGCGCCGCACGGCGCCCAACAAGAAGCGCGGGTTCAAGGTGCCGGGCGGAACGGTCGGGGCCGTAGTGGTGAGCGTGGTCGGAATCCTGGGCGCATTGCTCGCCCTGGTGCTGAGCTATCTGCCCCCGTCGCAGATCACCACCGGTTCGCCTGTGGTGTATGTCGGCATTCTGTTTGCCGGTGTAGGTCTGTTCGTGGCGTTGCCGCTTGTGGTCTACGCTAAGCGTAAGCCGTCGTGGCGTAATCCCAATGCTCATTTCTATCCGTTCGACTGGCAGATCGAGGGGCGTCGCCCCGGTCAGGTCTCGAAATGGGCTCCCGGCTATGTGCCTACCGAGGAGGAAGTTGAGCGTGCCGAGGATGATGCCATAGCTTCGCACGGCACGGGTGCCCACTGATGAGGGTGCGCGTGCGTCGGGGCGCCCGTCGGAGGTGTTGCGCACTTTCATGCCGGAGAAATTGGCTATATTCGGATATTTTGCGTAATTTCGTGTGTCTGAAAGGAATTGCACATTACATCACAGATAAAAGCATGACGATATGGATACAATAAAGGTAAAAATCATAAACCGTTCGCATCACGACCTTCCTGCCTATGCCACCCCCGGGTCGGCCGGCATGGATGTCAGGGCCTATCTTCCCGACGGTCCGGTGGTGCTCGGGCCGCTTGAACGCGCGCTGATCCCCACGGGGCTCTACATGCAGCTCCCTCACGGTTTTGAATGTCAGATACGTCCGCGCAGCGGCCTGGCCATCAAGCATGGCATCTCGCTGGTCAACACTCCCGGGACTGTTGACAGTGACTACCGTGGCGAAATAGGTGTGATTCTTGTAAATCTTTCTAACGAGCCGTTTACGGTGAACGATGGTGAACGGGTGTGCCAGATGGTGATCACGCGATATACCCGTGTGGACTGGGAACCTACCGACCGCATTGACAGCACTGAGCGGGGCGACGGCGCATTCGGACACACCGGCACACGATGATGTTCGGTTTATTACGGAAATTTTGTAAATTTGAAACTTATTTAGCCGTCCGGCTACTCTACCATCTATCTGACAATGAGATTTTACAGGCGTAACATACTGTGGCGAAAGACTGTGCCGCTGCTGCTGGTTGCTTTGGCGCTGATGCCTGCGCTTGCCTCCGGAAAGGGGGGACGCTCAAAACCGGCCGACTGGAAATCGGAGGCGGCAGCCCGGAAAGCCGATTATGTGTTCATGGAGGCTATGCGCCAGAACACGATTGGTAATGATGACGCCTATTTCGAATTGCTTGCCGCCGCTCACCGGCTGTCGCCTTCCGACCTGGGGGGCAATCTTCATCTGGGCTATCTGCTCATGGCGCTGGGTCAGCAGGACACCACCCTGCAGGCCAAGGGCTATGCAATGATGCGCCAGGCGTTCGATGCCGATCCGTCGAACTATTACGACGGACTGTTCTACGGAATGGTGAACAACCAGCTGGGTAACAATACGGAGAGCATTCGGGTGTGGCACACACTCGATTCGCTCTATCCCGAGAAACCCGATGTGGCCCTGAAGTATGCGCAGGCGTTGCGGCAGAGCGGCGATTCGCTCAATATGCGCCGTTCCATAGATGTGCTCAACCGCATAGAACGCGCCGAGGGGATTGACCTTGGCCTTACTTCTCAGAAGGTGAGCGCCCTGCTGGGCCTGTCGGACACCGTAGGGGTGTTCAATGAAGTGGAGCGCCTTCTGGGAGCGTCGAAAAAGAATGTGGGCAATCTGATTTATGCCGGCGATGTATATCTCGCTTTCGGCAAGCCTGATACGGCAATGTCCTTCTATGACCGTGCCTGCGAAGCCGACCCGACAAATGGTCTGGCCTATTACAAACGTGCTGAATTTTACCGTTCCACCGGCGATTCCATCGGTTTTGACCGCGAGGTATTCGAGGCTGTGCGTCAGGAGGGTCTGGACCTGGATGTAAAACTTGACATTTTCCGCAACTATATCAGCCAGCTGCACGCCGACACGCTCCGTCAGGGAAGTATCCAGCAGCTGTTCGACACGCTGCTCATCCAGCAGCCCCACGCCCCTGAGGTCCGCGATCTGTATTCGGCATATCTCATAGCGGCCAACAATTTCAAGGGTGCGGCCGAACAGCAGGAATATGCGCTGGATGCCGACCTCTCGAATGCCGACCGCTGGCGCAACACCGTGAGCCTGTGGATTCAGGCCAAAAACTACGACAAGGCTTATGAACTCGCCCTGCGTGGTGAGCAGTATCTGCCCGACAATCTCATGCTCAAGTTCCTTACGGCCAGCACCCTCTCGATGATGGACCGCGATGCCGAGGCTCTGACAAGACTGAAGGCTCTGCTTGATTCCGTGCCTCCCGACAACAGCGGCCTGAGATCCGAGGTGCTGTGCTCGATGGGCGACCTGCTTTACAAGGGGGGCGACACCGACTCGGCGTTTGTGTGCTATGACCGCGCTCTCGATGCCAACCCTGACAATCTCCTCGCTCTCAACAACTGCGCTTATTTCATGGCCGAACAGGGCATCGACCTTGACCGCGCCGAGAAAATGAGTGCCATCACCGTGCGCCAGAATCCTGACAACGATACAGCCCTTGACACCTACGCATGGATATTCTTCAAGAAAAAGGATTTTGCCAAGGCCAAGGAGATAATTGACCGCGCCCTTGCTGTGGAGGGAGATAACCGTCAGGCCGACGTGCTTCACCATGCCGGCGACATATACTATATGAACGGCGATCCTGAGCAGGCGCTCCAGTTCTGGGAGGAAGCTCTGGCTCTCGACCCCGACAATGCTCTGCTTGCCAAGAAGGTGAAAGGGAAGACCCATTATTATGAATAACTCCACGTTTACACCGTGCTCTTGATATGAACCATAGATTACCGCATACTCTCGCCGTTGTTTCGGCCGCAGTGCTCGTGGCGCTCGGCCTGTTTGTGCTTTCGGGCTGCAGTTCCCTGAAAAAAACTCAGGCATCGGGTGCTCCGCAGAATGCCACCGCGCGGGAGCGGGTCGACTCGCTGGCCGCCTCCTACGCCGACTGGTCGACGGTGAGCATGCCGGTGCGCCTCTCCATTTCCGAGCCGAAACAATTCAGCGTCACGGCGCAGTGCGTTATGCGCCGCGACGCCTACGTGTCCATGTCGGTGCGCATGCTCGGGTTCGAAGTGGCGTCTGTATGGATTGATAACGATTCGGTGCATGCCGTTGACAAATATCACAAGCGCTACCTGTCGGAGGATTTCAGGCGTTTCATGGGCGGTGCGGATGTGACGATCGGCGATCTGCAGGACCTCCTGCTCGGCCGTGCGTTTGTGGCCGGAGCCGATGGCGGAACGCTTACGCCGGCCTTATGCAGCCGGCTGCGGGCGGATGCCATGGCGGAGGGTCTGATGCTCCTTCCGGAGCAGGAACCGGCAACGTTCAGCTATGGTTTTGTGCTCGACGACAAGGCCAACACCCTTGCCGCCGCCACGGTGCTTGTCGGCGACAGGTATGCCGTGGTGGTGAACTATTCCGACTATTACGCCACACCGGCTGGCAACGTTGCTGCGAGGGTGGCGATAGAGACAGTGAAAGGCCGCAGGATTGCAGCCTCGATGGGGTGGAACCTGAAATCGGCAAAATGGAATGCCGGTAACGACCGCTCGTGGAAAATGCCGTCGGGCTATACCCGCGTCTCGTCGGCTCAGCTCGTGCAGATGCTTTCAACCTTCTGACCACAGCCCGTGTGACTGTTCTTTTGAATTTCAGCACAACGGCACACTCGATTATCACAGATGATTGCGATGAAAAGATATATGGCAGTTCTGGCGGTTTGCCTGGCAATGGTGCTCGGCAGCGTGGCCACCCCCGAGGGCGAAATCCTCGCGGGCGCGACAGCCACAGCCTCCACAGCAGCGCAGACCAACAAATCAAAGGCGGCGTCGAAGAAAAAGAGCCGCACCGCATCCGGCAAGTCCGGAAAGAAACGCAAGGGCCAGACCGCCTCGAAAAACAGGAAAAACACCCGGTCGGCTCAACGATCAGGCAAACAGACTTCAAAGCCACGCACGGCTGCCGAAGTGAAACGGGCAAAGGAAAAAAACACCCGTGAAATGCGTGAGACCAAGCGCAAGATAACGTTGAACACCCGTGAGACTGAGCAGAGACTTAATCAGCTGAACCTGCTTGAGGGGGAACTTGCCAACTGCAATGTGAATATAGGACGTCTGAGCGGCCGTGTTGACTCTATCAACAGTGCCATCAGTGTGGCCACCGACTCAATCCGTAGTCTTGATGCCCGGTTGGCCGCCATCACCGAAAAATACGTGAAGGCCGTGCGCCGCACACAGGGCACGCGCAAACATATGAGCCAGATGGCTTTTATCTTTTCATCCAACTCCTTTTCGCAGGCTTACAGACGCATGCGTGCCTTAAAGCAGTTCTCGAAATGGAGGCAGCGCCGTTCGGCCGAGATAAGCGATATGTGCAAGGAGCTTGACGGGCGCCGTGAGGAGCTTGAAAGCTTGAAGAAGTCGGCTGCGGCCGCCCTCGGTTCGCTCAACAACGAGCGCAATGTGCTGCAGCGGAAACAGACGGAGACCGGCCTGCTGGTGGACCGCCTCAAGAGCGAGGGCGCCGAACTCAATGCAATCATGGACCGTAGGCGCCGCGAAGCCCAGTCGCTCGATGCCGAACTTGACCGCATAGTGGCCGAGGAGGTGGCGCGGCAGGAACGTTTGCGCCGCGAGCAGGAAGAAGCCGAACGCCGCGCACGTGCCGAAGCCGAGCGCAAGGCCCGCGAACAGGAGGAGGCGCGCCGTCAGGCCGAAGCCGAAGCTGCCGCCGAAGCCGAAGCGGCACGTAAAGCCGAGGCTGAGGCCGCCGCTGCCAAAGAGGCTGCCAGGAAAGCCCGTGCCGCCAAGGAGGCTGAGGAAAAAGCCCGCAAGGAAGCGCAGGCTGCAGAAGAGCAGGCGCGAAAACAGGCCGACAAAGAGTCGAAACGGAAGGCCAAGGAGGCTGCAGCCGCAGCTAAGAAGGCGGAGAAAGAGCGTGTGGAGGCCGAACGTGAGGCTGCCCGCCGTCAGGCAGAGGCCGACAAGAAGCTTGCACAGCAACGAGTGCGTGGCGGCAAGCCGGTGAAGCACACCGGGAAGAATAATCTCGGCAAAGTGAGCGGATCGGAATCGGAGGCTGCTGTGCCTAAGCTGTCTACGCCTGCTGTGTCGGGTGCGGCATCAGGCGTGGCGCCGAAGATGGATGCCAACATCGGCGGGGATTTCGCCGATTATAAAGGGCGGTTGCCGTTCCCAGTGGCGGGGCGTTACACGATTGTGAAGCGCTTCGGACGTCAGAAACATCCGACGTTGCCCCATGTGGAGACAACAAATTCTGGCATCGACATGCAGACCGAACCCGGTGCGAGTGTACGCTCGGTGTTCGACGGTGAAGTGTCGGCCGTGTTCCGCCCCGACGGCTATAACAATGTGGTGGTGGTGCGCCATGGAAAGTTCATGACCGTATATGCCAATCTTGGAGCCATATCTGTCAGCACGGGCCAGAAGCTGAAAGCCGGGCAAGCCATCGGCACGGTGTTCACCGATGCCAACGATTCCAACCGTTCGGTGCTGCACTTTGAAATACGCAATCAGCGTCAGAAAGAAAACCCCGAGCTGTGGCTACGAAGGTGATGCACAATTCACGATGCACGATGCACGATGCACGATGCATGATTAGATGCAAAGTTGTTATAAAACGTAGGGACGCACGGCTCGTGCGTCCTTTTTTAGTTATATGTGCTATGTGATTGTGTTACACTTGTTTGCATGTGGACGCACCGACCGTGCGTCCCTATGGGCACGGTGTACAGATTGTGCATCGAAATTTGAAAATCGTGAATCATGCATCATGCATCGTGCATCGAAAATCATGCATCGTGCATTAAGAATCGTGCATCGTTGGGAAGATTCGTTTGAGAATGCGTTGCATTGAGCGCTCCACGCGTCCGTAATGCTCGAGATGGTCGGCCACATAGATGAATGCCACGTTTACGGGCGGCACGGTGCCGTCGGATGGCACTAACCCGGGACGTTGAAGACGATAGGCTTCGCGTATGCGCCGACGCATCTGTACGCGGTCGACAGCATGGCGCAGTTTCTTTTTGGGGACGGAGATAAGGAAACGCACGGTGGGGCGGCTGTCAGGGCTCGTCCCGTCTGCGGGCGAATCTGTGCTGCAGGAGGTGTCCAGGTTCCATACGGCACGCAGAGGGTAGGCCAGGATGGCGTTGCTGACGCCGTCGCGGCGACCAAACAATGCATCGATGTCTGTTTTGCTGCAGAGTTTGTGAGGTTTGCCGAGCCCGAAAGTTTTCATGTCAGGCGTTCTTCTCCTTCAGGAAGAGGTCGAGTGCTGCTGTGATGGAGGGTGCCTGTGGCGACGGAGCCGCAAGGTCGAGGCGCAGGCCTGCCTGCTCTACGGCTTTGGCGGTGGATGCTCCGAGGCATCCGATCTGGATGTCGCCCTGGTTGAAGTGGGGGAAGTTCTTCAGCAGCGAGTCGATTCCGGCTGGCGAGAAGAACAGCAGCATGTCGTAGTCGAACTGTTCCTCAGGTGTGAAATCGTTGCTCACGGTGCGGTACATCACCGCCTTTGTGTAGTTGACTTTGGCGCTGTCGAGCATGGCGGCGTTCGAATCGTCCTTGTGCACGTCGCTTACGGCATAAAGGTATTTCTCCTTGTTGTGCTTGGTGAGCGAAGGGAGGAGGTCGTCGAGTTTTCCGGTGTTGCCGTGGAAAATCTTGCGTTTGCGGTAGACGATGTACTTCTGCAGATAGAGCGCTATGGTTTCTGTGGTGCAGAAGTATTTCATCGTGTCAGGAATGGTGACACGCATCTCTTCGCAGAGACGGAAAAAATGGTCAATGGCTGTGCGGGCCGTGAAAATCACTGCCGTGAAATCGTTGATGTTGATTTTCTGCTGGCGGAATTCACGTGCGCTGAGGCCTTCCACTTTGATGAACGGGCGGAAAACGAGTTCCACGCCATAGCGGGAGGCGATATCGAAATAAGGGGATTTTTCAGATGAAGGCTGGGGCTGAGATACTAATATCTTGTTGATTTTCATTGCACTTTTTCGCATATTTCCGATGCCAGAAAACACGTGGCGGCGACCGGTATTATTTCCAAGGTGCAAAGGTACAAAATAAAATAGAGCAAAGAACCGAAATTGTAGTAAAAAATTCTAAATCCCTTTGAAATGTAGCATATTCGCGACAAAATGTAAAGGGCGGCCGCTATTATGAGCATTTTTGACGTAAGTGCCGGATAGAAGAGCGCGATGAGTGTGGGCACCGTCAGGGCTATGCCCAGGGCGGTTGTGGAGGCGTTGAGCCCTCGTCGCCATAGGTTGGCGCTGAGCGGGTCGGTGAACACATAGCCCAGTGTTGCGCATGCGGCAAGCTGGAACACATAGTATGCTGCCGCCAGTCCGATGAGGCATCCTGCGGCGTTGAGCACCCATTGCGCCGAAGAGGCCGAGTGGATGTTGCCTGTCCACATGAACAGCAGCAGTCCCTCCATAATGCATGTGGTGGCAATGAGCAGGGCTTGTGCGCGGGCTTCGTTGGCGGTGTGCTCGTCGAATGCGTTGTCGCGGCGGCGTACGGACAGCAGTTCGTTGGGAAGTGCCGACAGCACCCGTCGGAGTGGCTTTATGTTAAGCCCGATCAGCACAAGCATGGCCAGCAGCATGGTGGGAATGCCGGAATCGGTTGCCGGCGACACCGGGCGCGGCGTGCCGGCCATCCCTGTTGTCCACGACGGGGGGATGGAGGCATAGGCAATGCTGTCGGCGGCCGAGAAGGGCGCCTCGGCCTCGGTGCATATGTTGAACGGTGCGGTCAAGGTTTAGCGGTGACGGAATTCGGCGCGGATGGTGTCGATGACGTTGATTACGAAATCGCCGGCTTTCTCGAGGGTCGACACGATGTCCATGTAATAGATGCCGCTCTGGTATTCGTAATGGCGGCCGTTGATGTTCTCCACGTTGGCGGTGCGCAGCTGGTTGCGCAGGTTGTTGATCTCGCGCTCGCGGTTGTAGGAGGCGATGATGTCGTGCTCGTCCACATTCTCAATGTTGTTGAGCACCTTCAGCATGGAATTAACCGATTTTTCCACGTAGCCGAACATGAGGTCGATGTTGGCGTAAATCTCTTCGTTGAAGTGTACGCCGCTCTGCTGCTTGCGCAGCAGGATCTTGCCCACGCCGAGCATCGCGTCGGCAATGCTTTCAATCTCCGAGTCGATGCTCAGCATGGCTGTGAGGCGACGCTTGGATTCGTTGGAGAGGCGGCCTTCAGCGCATCGGTTCAGATAGTTGGCAATCTCGATTTCCATGCGGTCCGATATCTCCTCGTATTTCTCAAGCCGCGAATAGATTTTGTTGAAGTCGTCGCTTCCGGCCTTGGTGTGTACGAGGTCGCGTGCCATGGGGAGCATACGCCCCACGCGCTCGGCAAACACGTACATCTCTTTCTCGGCCTGTGATATGTTGAGCTCAGATGCCGAGAGGATACCGCCGGAGATGAATTTGAGCTGGAACTCGTCGTCGCCCGAATGCTTTGCCGGGACAAGGAATTCCACAATCTTGACATAGACTCCGGTGAGCCATATCATGATGCTCAGGTTGATGAGGTTGAACACGGTGTGGAACATCGACAGGCCGAACGACACGCTCACCTGCATCTGCGATATGGCCGTGCGGTGGTGAAGCACTTCGTCGGTGGGAACTCCGGAGGACATCACCTGATTGTACATGGCCGGGTCGGTGGACTGCAGGTCGGTGACATAGCGGTATAGGCTTGTGGGATCGCCCTGGCCGATTTCTTCAGTGATCCAGGAGTTCAGCTCTACGAAGGGAAAGAACACGGCCAGGGTCCAGATGGTGCCGAAGAGGTTGAACAGCAGGTGACCCATGGCGGTGCGCTTGGCCGCCACGTTTCCGCTCATCGACGCAAGCAGCGGGGTAATGGTGGTTCCGATGTTGGAGCCGAGCACCAGGGCGCAGGCAAGGTCGAAGGTTATCCATCCTTTGCTGCACATTATGAGCGTTATGGCGAACATGGCCGCCGAGCTCTGGATTATCATTGTCACCACCATGCCCACAAGGCAGAAAATCAGCACTGAGCCGAAGCCCATGGAGGCATAGCGCTGCAGGAAGGCGAACATTTCGGGGTTGCTCTGGAGGTCGGGCACATATTTGCTGATCATGTCCAGGCCCATAAACAAGAAAGCGAAACCGATGGTGAATTCACCCATCGATTTCGTTTTGCTCTTTGAGGAGAACAGCAGGGGCACCGCAAGGCCGATGAGAGGGAGGGCAAATGCGGAGATGTCGACCTTGAAGCCGAACAGCGCGATGACCCATGCGGTGAACGTGGTGCCCACGTTGGCACCCATGATCACGGCCATGGATTGCGCGAGGGTCATCAGGCCGGCGTTGACGAAGCTGACCACCATCACCGTCGATGCCGACGAGCTTTGGATCAGGGCTGTGATGAAGAAGCCTGTGATGGTTCCGGTGAACCGGTTGCGGGTCATGGCGCTGAGAATGTTGCGCAGGCGGTCGCCCGCGGCTTTCTGCAGCCCCTCACTCATCACCTTCATTCCGTAAAGGAAGAGGCCTACGGCTCCCAGGAGCCCGAGAAAATCCAGTATCGAATAATTCATCGTTGCTGTGTCGGTGGATTCCGCTGCCGCACCTTGCGGCAATGCGTTTCCGTTCTGTTCGCAAAATTAGGAAATTTTAACCAACTTCGCAACCCTCTATGACGATTTATTTATGGTCGGTATTGTTAAATCCGGCTGCCGGAGCAAGGAGGGGGTCATTCCCGGTCGGGGTGCAGGAAGCGCAGCGCACCTTGAACGCCACGCCTAATGTGAGGATGAAGAGGGAGATTAAAAGCAGGCAGTGCTGCCAGAGAAAGGAAACGATTTTATCTTTGTCGGTGATGGCTGATGTATGGTTCATAATCGGCTGCAAAGTTCCCCATAAACCTCCATCCGGCCATACCCCGCGCTCTCTGTCGCCGCGACAGGCCTGGTGTCGGGGGTGTCGGTCAGGCGGAGACATGTGCCGAACATGACGCTCATTTAGGCTTGCGGCGGTGGCTTGCATCAAAAAACTGAGGTTTGGAATGGATTTTAAAAATTATTGCTAAATTTGCATCTGACGTGAGGACGGCCTTTCAGGTGGTCCTGATAAAGACGTTCAAAGTTTATGAATATCGTTACTTCTAAATGTGCTGCCGCCGTTGCGGCGCTGGCTCTTGCAGCCTCGATGGTGGCGTGTGGTGGAATGAGCAGCAGGGAGAAGGAGATGGTGGGGAAATATTACATCCCTGCGGTTAGCGATGCCTCCCCCTTGCTTGAACTTAATGAGGACAACCGGTCGGTGATGCGGGCCATCCGTCCCGGCGAGCTGTCGTTCTCCGTGTCGGGCCAGTGGCATGTGGTTGGCGATTCGCTTGTGATTGTCAACGACATATCCTCGATAACCATCGAGGACGGCGACCCGGGGCTTGTGGGGACAGTGGCCGAGCGCGTGGCTTATCCTATCATATCGTATGAGGAGACCACATTGCGCATAAAGCGTCAGGGCGCCATTTATGATTATCACAGGCGCGGCAACTGACGGCCCGGGCGGCCATTTGGCGTGTAGAGGTTGTTTTACCGGAACTTAACTATCAAGTGTGGTTGATTTATGAAAGGATTGTTTGCGGCTGCGTTGGCAGCCATCGCCATAATTGTGATGCAGGCCTGTTCCACCAGTGCGGCGCCTGCGTTTTCCGAACGTCTGGCCGAGGCTGATGCCGCTCTGGCCGATGGTGATTACGAGAGGGCACAGAGCCTGGCCAACGAGATGCTCGGGGTTGCCATGACGGCCGATTCGGATGCCGTGGGCGACATCGAGTCGGCACATCTGGGGTTGCTGTTCATGAAATTGTCTGAGAAGCAGCATGGGGACGAAAATGTGGCCGATGCCACCCAGTGCATCCGCCGTGCCTTCCGTCTTTCGGGCGATTCGCTGAAAGCGTTCTTCGCCGCGTTGCCGCTTGAGGATACTCCCCGTTTTGTGTTGCTGCGGCGTATTGGTCTGTCAATAGACAATCCGATGGAGCAGATTTCCGAAACCGATTCGGTGATGGAGCTGGACGGCATGCCCTGAGTTGTTTTCTAATTGACAAATAGATTTTTTTTGAGATGGACTGGAAATCATCGCTTGAGGCTCTGAAAGCCGACCTGCCTGCGGGAGAAAATGCGGCCGAGGATACGGCGCCTTCCGCTGTAACTGGTGGTGGGGCGTATGCCTCGCATCCCCGGCTTGACGTTTTGCTCGACCGCAAGGGGCGCCGGGGCAAGGAGGCCACCATTGTGGCCGGATTCACTTTGCCCGACGACGAGGTGGACGCCATCGCATCCCGCCTCAAGCAGAAGCTGGGCACTGGCGGCTCGGCGCGTGGCGGCGAAATCCTGATTCAGGGCGACAAGCGTGCGGCTGTGGCCGACGCCCTCCGGGCCATGGGCTTTAAATGCCGGACAATCTGACGTATGGCTCCCGTTATGGGACGGCCAAAATCTCATCATCCTTTAAATCCCCATTGAAAGTGCATGAAAAACTTCCGGATGTACGAGTCGAGCATCAATGAAAAGTATCTTGACGAAATCATTTCGATTCTCCGCAACGGCGGCATCATAATCTATCCTACCGATTCTCTGTATGCCATCGGTTGCGATGCCCTCAACAACAGGGCTGTGGAGCGGGTGTGTGCTATGCGAGGCATAAATCCGGCCAAGCAGCACCTGTCGATGGTGTGCGGTTCTATTTCGCAGGCCAGCGAGTTTGCCCGTATCGACAACGGCGCGTTTGCCGTGCTGCGTCAGAATCTGCCGGGGCCGTTCACTTTCATTCTTCCCGCGTCCAACAGGCTGGCCCGCGCCTTCAAGGGGCGTAAGGAGGTGGGCGTCAGGGTGCCGGACAATGCCATTGCGGTGCGGATTGCCCGCGAGCTTGGCAACCCGCTGCTGAGTGCCACGGCCGACTGGCCTGATGCTGACGCCGAGGAGCTGGCATTGGCTGAGGCTGTGAAGCTGCATTTCGAGCCACTCGGACCTGATGCTTTCGTGGATGCCGGCGATGTGGCCGGTGAACCGTCGGCGGTGGTCGACCTCACCGACTCCTCCTCGCCTGAAATTCTGCGCGAGGGTCCCCGCCCGCTTGCATGATGCCCGCTGCAGTGATGCCTCCCGTACGGTCGTTCTTATCTCCCGTTTTCAGGATTGCGCATTTGTCTGTTTTGCCTGCGGCCGAACGAGTCGAGGCCGCAGATTTGTGCAACTCAATAATTATTCGTAACTTTACCCGCGCGACTTAATACTGCATAGCCTTATGGAACAGATGATGCACAATTCGGAGAACAAGATAATCTCTGACATCCGTAATTTGATAGAACAATCGCGCCATCAGGTAGCGGTGGCAGTCAACACCGGCATGACCCTGATGTATTGGCACATCGGCGAGCGCATCAACCGGGAGATACTCGGCGGCGAGCGGGCCGCATATGGCAAGCAGATTGTGGCCCAGTTAGCACGAACCTTGCAATCAGAATATGGCAAGGGCTCTTTTTCTGAGAAACATCTGCGACAAATGATGCGTTTTGCCGAAACATTTCCCAATGAAAAAATTGTATACACAGTGTGTAGACAATTGACCTGGTCGCATATCAGGTTGCTTGTGCCTATGGAAAATAAATTGCAGCGAGAGTTTTATGCGTCGATGGCCGCCGACCAGCGATGGTCGGTGAGAACTCTGAAGGCCAAGATTGACGGGATGCTTTATGAGCGGACGGCTATTGCAAAGCAACCTGACGAGGTTATCCTTCATGACCTCGAACTGCTGCGCGATGAGCGGGAAATGTCGGCCGACCTTGCATTCCACGATCCATACTTTCTTGATTTTCTTGGTCTCCAAGATGAATATTCCGAAAAAGACCTTGAATCGGCAATCGTTGGCGAGCTGCAGAAATTCATAACCGAGATGGGTAACGATTTTGCGTTCATGGCACGTCAGAAGCGCATCTCAGTGGATAATGAGGATTATTATATCGACCTGCTGTTTTTCAACCGGCGCTTGCGCTGCATGGTGGCTATCGACTTGAAATTAACTGACTTCAAGGCTGCCTACAAAGGGCAGATGGAACTTTATCTGCGCTGGCTTGAAAAGCACGAAATGCTTGAGGGAGAGAACAAACCTATCGGCCTGATTCTCTGCACAGGCAAGAACGAGGAACATGTCGAGCTGATGCATCTCCACGAAAGTAATATCCGGGTAGCGGAGTATCTGATGAAACTGCCCGACAAGAAGCTTTTGGAGCAGAAACTCCAGAAGGCTGTCGAGATTGCCAAAGAAAAGATTTTGCACGCTCGTGTGCAGAATTCATCTCAATCCTGTCGGCAGTAAAGTAATATCAGGCGTTCAGTTCTTTGAGGGTGCAGGAGCATAACCTCACACGTTACTCTCAACACTAATTTTCACTCCCGCCGTTTTAGTTGTCTATATCTTTGCCGCGAGGGCCTTAAGTCTCAAAATTATTCGTAACTTTACCTTCACGGCGTAATCCAGTTCCGGCTCGCTATCGAAGACAACATGTGATATGAGTAACGAAACATTCAAAAAGTCCATTCGATTTTTCAATGACCGCGAAGTTCGTGCCGTGTGGGACGATGAGCGCAATTGCTGGTGGTTCTCGGCCACCGATATTGTCCGCGCCATCAACGACGAACCTGAATATGTAAAGGCCGCTAATTATTGGCGTTGGCTCAAACGCAAATTGTCTCAATCAGAAATCCAGTTCGTGAGTGGCACTCACAAACTGAAAATTGTCGCTGCCGACGGCAAAAAATACAATAGCGATGCCCTATTAGCAGAAGATATTGTAATTTTAGCCAAGCATTACCCCAACAACCGTGCTGCAGCGTTTCTTGACTGGTTCACTTATAGCGATAACACCCTCGATGGGCAAAGCCGTAAAAAAGCCTATCAGCTCTATGAGAGCGGTTTGTTACGTAGGTTGGAACCTGGTAGCCTAAAATGCCTCCAACAAATTCATGCCTACATATTTGGCGGTCTTTATGATTTTGCCGGGCAAATTCGCACAAAGAATATATCGAAAGGAGGCTTTACATTTGCCAACTGCCTCCATTTCCCAGGTACGCTCCAAGTGATTGAGCGTATGCCTGAGACGACCTTTGACGAAATCATGGATAAATATGTTGAAATGAACGTAGCACATCTTTTTATGGAAGGCAATGGACGAAGCACACGCATTTGGCTTGACCTCATGCTCAAGCGCTCTCTGAAACTCTGTGTGGACTGGAGTCAGATTGATAAGAACGAATACCTTGCTGCCATGCGCCAGAGCGTCAGCGACAGTTATCAAATAAAACAATTGGTAAAGCCGGCCCTCACCACTAAAATCGATGATCGCGAAATGTTCATGAAAGGCATAGACTATTCCTATTACTACGAGCAAAACGACTGATAGCGTCCCTTTCGTGAAACCGCACAGCTTTTTGTATTTGTAACACCCGCCGCTCCGCGTTCGCCATACTAGTGTTCCGGCCAAGCCGACATAACCAGTCGGACGGCATTACCTCCCGCTCCGGATTTCATTATCTCTGCCTTCAAGGGCCTAAGTCTCAAAATTATTCGTAACTTTACCCGTGCAGTGCACTCCGAGTCCGGACTTTAGTCCGGCATCTTCCAGTTGTGCGTTGCCCTGATGAAAATCAGACTCTCAAATTACCCCGGATTGTAACTTATCGAAAGTGAGAATGCCATCAAAATTCTGCTGGCCAAACTGCCGGAAACTGAAACCTCTTAATAAACATAAGCATGACTGACAATACGTCCAAATATAATTTTGTCGACCTAACAGTTGCACTTTGCTTCAAGAACTTTTTCATAGTCCCAGACTACCAACGTGAATTCGTTTGGGAAAGCAGACGGGAGGTCGAAAGATTGTTGTCCGATGTTATGGAGGCGTACAACACAGACCCTAATAAAGAGTATTTTATAGGGACCACGGTGGTTTACAATAACAATGGACGCTATGAGCTTATTGACGGCCAACAACGTACCACGACCTTATTTCTCATTCTTTGCGCGTTCAGAAACCTTTTCGCAAAAAGAAGCATTCCACATAATGTAATTGATTCGTTGATTTGTGATTATACATATGGCCCCGACAAAAAACAAATTTTGCTTTTTCATCTTGAACTTCAATATGAAGAAGCGACGAATCTACTTACTGACATAGCAGAAGAAAAGGATAAAAACAAATCCATACTGAGTCCCAGTGGTAAACGTCTTGTTGAGGCTTATGAATATATTTATAATCAGTTAGCAAGTTTGGAGGAACAAGACTTAAATAATTTACTTGTCTACATACTTTATAAATTAAAATTCATCCAAATATCAACTCAAGATATCAACGATGCTCTTAAGATTTTTGAGACCATTAATGACCGTGGGACTGGCCTCAATCCAATGGACCTTCTCAAAAACCTTATCTTCCGTCAGGTTAATCGCGAGCAGTTTGCTGAGATTAAATCCCGATGGAAGCAACTCGTTTCTATTCTTGAAGAAGCTAATGAGAAACCGCTTCGCTTCCTTCGGTATTTCATTATGTCGAATTATCCTGCAGTGAAGCATCACGGTATTCAGGCGAAGGATACAAATATCCTTCGAGAGGATGAAATTTATAATTGGATGTCAAATAAGGACAACCGCTTACTTACCAAATTTGATAAGAAACCGGCAGCTTTCGTAGATATCCTTATCGAAAATGCCAAGGCATTTGTTAACTTTTCAAGAGGTCTTGATGTACATGGTAACCAGAATGTCTACCTTACAAACATCATCGCCCTTGGAGGCAATTCGTTCAGACAGCATATCATTCTTTTACTTGGCGCACGCAAGTACAATCCCGAGGTGTTTAATCTGCTTGCAAAGAATATAGAAAATTATCTATTTGTCAGCCTTGTAAGTCGAGAGCAGGCAAAGGTGTTTGAGAAAGCGTTTGCTGAATGGTGCATTGCATTAAAAGGTGTAAAGTCTAAAGAAGATCTTATTGATTTTGTGAAAGACTATATGACCCCGGCGGTGGACAAAAAGCGGGTTGAATTTAAAGACCGTTTCCGAAGTCTTTCTCAAAACGACATTCAAATGTATCGTCTACGCTACATTTTAGCCCGCATATCCCAATATGTTGATAATACATATAATGGGGTGAAGTCGCTCACAACTATAGATAATTATGCTCCAAATGGTATTGAGATTGAACATATCCTTCCTAAAACGTGTCCGTCAGAAGAAATTAGATCTTCATTTGAAGATTACGACCGCGCCGTATCAATGCTTGGCAATCTGACAATTCTTGGGCAGCCTATGAACAGTTCGGTCAAAAATAAGCCATATTCTGAAAAAGTAATCGAATATGGCAAAAGTTCATTTGTACTTACCCGTTCTCTATCTAAAAAAGAGGATGTTGGCAAAAACACAGCCATCAACAAGCTTAATGAGCATCTCATATCCTTCTCCGAGTGGACTGATGAGACTATCATTCAACGTCAGGAAATGCTTCTTGAACTCTCTCGAATAATATGGCGTATGGAAGGACAAGAATGTTTATTTGAGTCCGACATACCCGTAGATAATGAAAACGACTTTATAAATCATCTGTCAATTGTTTTCCCCGACGGTGAAACTATCGACCACCCTGCAGCCGCTGAGACCTTTGTTGAAGCAATCAAAAAGATTGGCCCGGCAAAAGTCTATTCAACCGGAATTAAATGTTGCGGTGTTCTTATCTGCGGGAAAAGCCGTGATGCGAAATATGGAAAACGTCAGATTGAGATTGGCGAAGGATGGTTAATAATGACCAATTCAAACACAATGCAGAAAGCAGGCTATATCCGACGAATTGCCAAATACCTCAGTCTGAACATTCAGCCTATAATCACAAAAATCCTCAAATAAAAAGAGTGATCTCAGCTGATTCTTATTGTGGATTATAGTATCCTATCAACCAATTACTACAAACTGTTTTTTATGAAACGCCTTATTCTAATCCTATCTTTACTGCCCCTATTTTTATCCAGTAAAGCACAATCGGAGTCAGCTCAAACGTTCCTTAATGATTCTATTTCTGTCTACACAGCATACCTGGTCGACAATCTTGTTACCTTGGAGAAAGAGCACACTCTGTCCGAGCGATACAAAATTTATCCAACCGAAAATCTATATATACTAATTAAATTAGATACCCAAACCGGTAAGCTTGATCTAATCCAATGGTCGCTTAAATCAAAAGACGAATTTAATGTAACCTTAAATGCATCTGACTTGTCAGTGTACACTAATCTTAACTCTTTTGAGTTATACCCGACAAAA
>DBFWRP010000020.1:0-1292 GCA_048222005.1 Muribaculaceae bacterium
CCTTTCACCCGTGCCAATTTAGTGAACGAAGCGGGGTTGCCGGCTTCGACATTCCGTTCGGAAGCGGCTCCGGTCAGCTGGTTTCGGCTGCCTGACCTACCCGGCACTGAAAAAAGCCCGTCATTAGGCGTATCTGCTCCGTTTACCGGTGTCAGTGGCGGGCAGTTGTTCGTGGCCGGCGGATGCAACTTCCCCGGCAAACCAGCGGCCGAAGGGGGAACAAAAGAGTACTACTGCAATATATATGCATTAGATATAACCGCCCGATCTCATGCCGGATGGAAAAGGATCGGCAAACTGCCAATACCGCTTGCTTACGGGGCATCGGTCACAACCCCCGAAGGGCTCGTTTGGATCGGAGGAAATAACAATAAAAAGGTCTCCCGACAGGTCTTCTTCGTCAACTGGGACGGGGAAAAACAACAATTGCATATCACCGAACTGCCGCCACTTCCCATGCCGTTGGATAATCTCTCGGCCACATACGCCGATGGTTGCCTGTATGTCGCCGGGGGTAAGGGCAAGCCGCAAACGGTCCCAATAGGTCAGGACGGTTCGCAAACCGCCCCTACGAACCCACTCTTTTCATTACAGCTAACACCGTCGCTTCAAAAGGAATGGGTCCGGCTTCCGGATTTCCCCGGACCTGCCCGAATACAGCCTGTCCTCACGGCACAGCAATCCGAGGATGGCATACGACTTTATCTGGCAGGCGGTTTCCAGCCGGCATCCGCCCATCAGGAAGCCATTGTTTGCACAGATATGCTTTCTTATCATCCGAAGACAAAACAGTGGAGAAATGAAGGATTCCTGCCTTCTTTAGCAGGCGGTTCCCACCGTACCGTTACAGGAGGTTGCGCCATCGCATCAGGCGATAGCTCCATCCTGCTGGTAGGAGGCGTGAACTACGACCGTTTCCGCGACGCCCTAAACCACCCCGAGCCGGATTATCTGCTACATCCTGTCGACTGGTATAAATTCAATACCTCCCTGTTACAATACAATACTTTCACAAAACACTGGACCCACTTAGGCAACTACGAAGAACTGGCACGTGCCGGTGCCGGCATCGCAAACAATGCCAACACGGTAATCATAATTGGCGGAGAGTTAAAACCGGGCATCCGCACACCGGAGGTTAATGCGTTTAAACTAACGTGCCATCCCTGATTCACACCAAAGCCAATTTACGAATATTCGCATCCCAAACCGGTTCCGAAAAAATCAGTCCGACAGCTTCGGCCGGGGTAGAGGCGACCGTCCAAAGTGCTGCATGCTGCGGGCGCATGAAA
>DBFWRP010000200.1:0-11199 GCA_048222005.1 Muribaculaceae bacterium
TAATTGATGTATACAAGTTTGTTGCCATTCTTTATGAAATTTTTACAATCTGATTGCCTTCGGGTTGTACTCAGTTGCTTATGATCTAAAAAAGATGGCCAGCACTATTTAGGCTCGTAGACAAAACAAGAGGCTGCGCCTATTTTGACACAGCCTCTTTTTGTGGGTGAGGGTTTATTAGTTGTTCTGGGTGGAGGTGACGCGTTCAAGCCATTTCACCATGCCGAACATCACGCTCATGGAGATGAGGCAGACGATGAGGAACACACCCCATGCTTCCCAGATGGGCCATTTGTTGTACATGAGCGGGCCGATCCAGAGCAGGAGGTTGCCCACGGCGGTGGCACCGAGCCACAGTCCCTGGCAAAGGCCCTGCATATGTTTGGGCGCCACTTTCGATACGAACGACAGTCCGAGGGGGGAGATGAACAGTTCGGCCACGGTGAGGAAGAAGTAGATCACGAACATGATCCACCATCCGCTCTTGAGGGCTTCGGCCACATCGGTGTTCATTGCCTTGAATGCCTCGGCCGAGGGATAGCCCTTGACAAGGCTGTAGACCATCAGGAAGAGGTAGGCCAGTGCTGCGATACCCATACCGATGCCGATTTTGCGTGGGGTGGAGATCTCTTTGCCGCGGGCGGCGAGGCTTCCGAAAATCCACATGATCACCGGGGTGAGGACGATTACGAAGAAGGGGTTGACTGCCTGCCAGATTTCGGGCGCAACGGCATCGGTCTTGACGAAGTCGCGGGCGAAGAGCGACAGCGATGTGCCGTTCTGATGGAATGAGAACCAGAAGAAGATGGCTATGCCGAGCACGGCGAAGAGGGCATACATGCGCTGCTTGATTTCCTTGGCCATGGCCTGCTTCTCTTCGGGGGTGTAGTTCTGCACTTCCACGGCTTCCTTTTTGGGCGGGTTGGGCAGACCGTTCTTGAAGATGATGAAGATGGCCAGCGAGATGAGCATGGCTGCGATGGAGGCGATGAACGAGTAGTGGATGCCGGTGTTGAACACATCGAGATACTGGGTGCAGAATGCGCTGATGTCGGCCGATGTGTCGCCGCCCACCTGTGTGATGAGTGCATAGAGGTTGTTGGCGTTCTCCATGTTCATGTTGTCGCCGACGGAGAGGTATTCATGGGCGAGGGCGGGGAGGTTGGCGTTATAAGTGAGGTTATGCACGCCGAGCCACCAGGAGCGGAGCATCGGGGCCACGAAGGGTGCGATGAGGCCGCCCACGTTGATGAACACATAGAAAATCTGGAAGCCGGAATCGCGCTGGGCCGAATAGCGTGGGTTGTCGTAGAGCTGACCCACGATGGCCTGCAGGTTGCCTTTGAAGAGGCCGTTGCCGAAGGCGATTAGGAACAGCGCGAAGCATGTGAGCGGAAGGAGCCAGGAGATGTTGTCGGATGTTGAGAGGATGGGCACAGCCAGAATGCCGTAGCCGAGCGACATTATCACCAGGCCTTTGATGATGGTGCCCTTGTAGTTCTGGGTCTTGTCGGCGATGTATCCGCCCACGAGGCTCAGGATGTAGATTCCGGCGTAGAAGCAGGAGTAGATGATGCCGCTGGTTTCGTCGCTGAGGCCGAATTTCGAGCAGAGGAACAGAACGAGCACGGCGTTCATGATGTAGTAGCCGAAGCGTTCGCCCATGTTGCTGAGAGCGGCGGGGATCAGTCCCTTGGGATGGTTCTTGAACATAAGGAGGTATTGGGATTAAGGGTTAAAAATCGGGGTAACGGGTAGTGTCGGCACTGTGGGGCGGTGCGGCATTGAGCCGGAGCGGATGGCCCGGTTTATTTTGCCTCGTTGAGCTGCTTGAAGGCCAGGGCATAGAGGCGAATCTGCTTCACCATGGCCAGCAGTCCGTTGGAGCGGGTGGGGGAGAGGTGCTCCGACAGGCCGATGCGGTCGATGAAGTAGAGGTCGGCGTCAAGAATCTCCTGCGGAGTGTGGTCCGAAAGCACATCGATGAGCATCGAGATGATGCCTTTTACGATGATGGCGTCGGAGTCGGCGGTGAATTCCACTTTCCCTTCGGGATTGAGCGATGCGTTGAGCCATACGCGGCTCTGGCATCCCTCGATGAGGTGCTGCGGGGTTTTGAATTCTTCGGCGATTGGGGGGAGCGAGTTGCCCAGGTCTATTATATATGAATAGCGGTCCATCCAGTCGTCGATGTCGGACATTTCCGCTATGATTTCGTCCTGTTTCTGATTTATTGTCATGGTAATGGAGTTGGTCAGGGGGTGATTATGGTGTTAAGCACGGTCTGGGTCACGGCCTTGAGCGATTCGGGGTCGATAGCCTTTATGTTGTCGGCCATTGTGTGCCATGTGGGGTTGAACGTGCCTGTGGCATCGTTGAGGCTCTCGATAATGTCGATGCAGGGGATGCCGGCGTTGTTGATGTTTATGTGGTCGTCGATTACGGCGCCTCCGGGGGTGTTGATGAAGCGGTCGGCATAGCCGCTCTGACGGGCCACGGCCCACACGCGGTCGACCACTCCCGGTGCCGCCCGGTGGGAGAAGTGCTCACGGTGGAATTTTGCGCCTATGCCGCCCACCATGTCCAGCAGGATGGCGTAGCGGGGCTTGTTGGCCGATGTGTAGGGCATCTGTTTCACCCATTCGCGCGATCCGAGACACCAGGTGATGTCGGAATCCGGACCGTCGGAGCGTCCGGAATCCTCCACGTCGACAAACAGCAGGTCCACTCCGATTGAATCGGGCGGTACGGGACCGAGCAGACGTGCCGTCTCGAGCAGCACGGCCACTCCGCTTGCGCCGTCGTTGGCGCCGTCAATGGGTGTGTTGTGCATGGCGGGGTCGGGGTCGCTGTCGGCCCACGGGCGTGTGTCGTAGTGTGCGAGCAGGAGCACGCGCTCGGTTGCGTCGGGGTTGATGGACGCGAAGATGTTGCGGGCGGTGAGGCGTGTCCCGTCGGCGGTGGTGACGGGGGCTTCCTGAATGCTGACGTCGGTGACGCCGTGGCTTTCAAGCGATGAGGTGATGAAGCCGATGCACTTTCCGTGTGCCTCCGAGCCGGGCACGCGCGGGCCGATGGCTGTCTGTGACGCCACGAATCCGAGCAGTGAATCGGGGTCGGCTACGTAGCGCGACTGCAATGCGGGCGCCGTCTGGGCGACGGTGCCGGATGCGGATGCGTTGTTTTTTGTCCCTGTGCAGGCCGAAAATATGATGGCGGCAAGCAGCAGGGCGCAATGGCATGACTTCATAGACGCAAAGATAGATTTTTGCGGCGAGAAATGCAAACGGAATCAGTAGCTTTCGGCCGGGGTGGGGAAGTCGGCCGACTTCACATCGGCGGCGTAGCGGTCGAGAGCGTCGACGATTGTGTCGGCGAGGTTGGCGTAGGTGCGCAGGAACTTTGGCTTGAAGCCTCGGTTCATGCCGAGCATGTCCTGCAGCACAAGCACCTGCCCGTCGACTCCGGCGCCTGCACCGATGCCTATCACGGGGATGGTGAGCATTTTGGCCACTTTCTCGGCGAGCTGTGCGGGCACTTTCTCAAGCACCAGAGCGAAGCAGCCTATCTCCTGAAGCATCAGGGCGTCGTCGATGAGGCGCTGTGCCTCGGCGTCCTCTTTTGCGCGGATGCCGTAGCCGCCGAATTTGTTGACCGACTGGGGTGTGAGGCCGAGGTGTCCCATCACCGGGACGCCTGCGGAGAGGATGCGCTCGATTGAGCCTTTGATTTCGCGGCCACCTTCAAGCTTGACGGCTGCGGCTCCCGATTCCTTGAGGATGCGCACGGCCGAATGGAGTGCCTTCAGTTCGTCGCCCTGATAGGTGCCGAACGGCATGTCGACAATCACCATGGCGCGTTTTGCGCCGCGGGTCACGCACTGGCCGTGGTAGATCATGTGGTCGAGGGTCATGGGGAGTGTGGTCTCGTAGCCGGCCATGATGTTGGCGGCGGAGTCGCCCACGAGGATGAGGTCAATGCCTGAAGCGTCGACGAGCGATGCCATTGTGTAGTCGTAGGCGGTGATCATGGCGATTTTCTCGCCCTGCTGTTTCATGCGTGCCACGGTGGAGGTGGTCACTTTCTTGGGTTGGTCGACAGTATTGGTTGACATGTTTCTTGTTTCGGTTGAAAAGGTTTTCTGACAAGAAAGGCTATCCTCGCGGAGTGGAGGAGAGCCTTTCCATGGATATCGTTATTTGAGGTAAGAACGGGCTGAAATGTTCTGGGCCTGTTGCTTGTGTGGTGTGTGCCTGCGCTTATTTGCCTGCCTGAAGGTTGGCGCGGTCGAGCAGCTTCTGCACGTCGATGTTGTGCGACTGGCCGTAGAGCGGATAGTCCTCAACGATTTTGCCGTAAGCTTCGGCCTCTTTCTCGTGGTTGCCCTGGGCAGCATATACGCGGGCGAGCTTCATGAGGAAGAAGGGTGTGTAGGCGGGGTTGTTGTTGCTTACGCTGACAGCTTCGTTGAATGCCTTCACGGCTTCGTCGAGGCGGTCGAGGTTCACGAGGCAGTCGCCTTTGAGCGATTTTGCGCCTGCACCGATGATTTCGTCCTTGTCGGAGTATTTGTCTGCGTATTTGAGGGCTTCCTCATATTTGCCGTCCTTGTAGAGGAGGATTGCGCTCTGGAGAGCGGCGCGGTTGGCGGCCTCGTAGCTTCCGTTGTCGGCGAGGTCCATGTACTGGGCCATGGCCACGGAGTCGTTGCCGAGTGCGAGCTGGAGGTCGGCTGCACCGATTGCATCGTTGGCTTTCTGGATGCCCGGTGTGCGGAACGCATAGATGTAAACGAGGATGATGGCGATTACGGCGATGACAGCCAGTGAGCAGATTGTGATGATTTTCTTGTTGTCCTGCACTTTCTGCACTGTTGCCGTGAGGGAGTCGTTGAGGTTCTCCAGACCGGTTTCCGGAGTGGTTTCTTGAGTTTTATTAGCCATGGATTATGACGGTTGAAAAAGGGTATTGGTTACACTGTTCGGGACGCCGGTGTGCCGTGGGTGGAATCGGCTCGCGGGCGCGCATCCGTACAGGCACACCGGCGTTCGAAGCGCAAAATTAGTGAATTAGCTTGTAACGGCAAAAAAAATCATGCCGATTTGCAAAAAAAAAGTGGCTGAACACAGATGTAGGAGAGGGCCTGTGGTGCCGGATTTAAGGGCGAACGGCATGTGAGGCCGGCCGATAAGAGCGATTGTTGCGAACAAAGGGCGGCGGTGAAATGTAGATAATTATACAGCGGGGCGGCGGTTACGCCGGGCCCGGCGTAAAAAACATGATATTTAGGTCGAATCTTTACAATCCTGATTTATGAGAGCACATGGAGGCATCCGCCAGCGGATGATGTTTTTAATTCTGATTGTCGGCAGCATTATTGTGGGGCTGGCGGCCACTTCGTGCGGCACGGTAAGGACTCATGCCGGTATCAATCATGAGTACGAATATAATTTCGACGACGGCTATTACGATTATGACCATCACCATCACCACAAGAAGCCTAAAAAGCACCATAAGAAACAGAAGAAGCATCACCACAGGCATCATCATCATGATGATTGATGGCCGTCGGAGGTCGGGCGGTACATTTATCATGCGTGTTATGGGCGGAGTGCTGGCGATTGTGGCCGATGTGTTTGGAAACTCCCGAATTAAAGGCTAACTTTAGGCAATTAAAAATCAAGGGGTGTTGCCTGGCACCTTCATCATTCAAGAACACATCTCATAAATTCAGCAATGAATAAAAAACAAGTCACACTGGAATTTGACGAACTGACCTACGACGAGCTTTCGGCCGCAGAGCGCGAGCTTGTGGAGATGGCACGCGAGGCCACACACCGCAGTTATGCACCCTATTCGCAGTTCAGGGTAGGCGCAGCCATAGAGCTGAGCAACGGAGAGCGGGTGCCCGGCTCCAATCAGGAAAATGTGGCATATCCATCGGGGACCTGTGCCGAGCGCTCGGCATGTTACTATGCCCACGCGCGTTATCCGGAGGCGAAATTCGAGCGGATTGCCATTGCTGCCCGCGGGACCGACGGGGAGTTCACCCCGACGCCCACCGCTCCGTGCGGTGCATGCCGTCAGGCTCTGCTGGAATATGAGCAGCTTGCCGGCCACGATGTGCCCGTGCTGCTTGCCGCTGCCGACAGGGTGTACCGGCTGCCGTCGGTGCGCTCAACCCTGCCGCTTGCCTTCGTGGAGTTTTGAAAGTCGGGAAAATTGCGTAAATTTGCGGTTTGATAGGGCGTTGCATAATCCCAAAAGTTGGGGCGCACGTTCTGTGCGTCTGTCAAACACATATTTGCTATCCGTCAATTGTCGGGACTCACCTGCTGTGCGTCCCCGACACCATTGGCCGAAGTTCAGTGGATTTGCAACATTCTCATAAAATTATAATCAATAACCTTAAAAATTGGATACTGACCCATTGCCATCTGTCGAAAGCCTCCTGAGTGCTTTCACCAATTATGATTTCTTGGCCGCATCTGTTCCCGTAAATGTGGAATTCGGAGCGGCGCAGATTGTGGCCCTGTGCCTTGCCGTTGTGGCGCTTTTTGTCTCGGGATTCGTGAGCGGCAGCGAAATAGCATTTTTTTCTATCACACCCCAGCAGGCCGAGGAGCTTGACGAATCCACAAGCTCGCAGCGCATCAAGCGTCTGCTCGCCACTCCCGAACGCCTGCTCGCCACAATTCTTATAGCCAACAATCTTGTGAACGTCACCATTGTGGTGCTAATGAGCTTCGCCCTGAGCGAGCTTTTCGCCATGATGCCCGGCTGGCTGGATTTCGTGCTCCAGACGGTGATTCTCACGTTCCTTATCCTGCTTTTCGGCGAGATTATTCCAAAACTTATAGCCAACACCATGCCGCTGCGGTGGGCCCGCTTCGCGGTGGGCGGCCTTGACGGGATGGTGAAACTGTTCTTCCCGCTGTCGTCGGTGCTTGTGCATTCCACCAAGCTGGTGAATATGGTTGTCACCCGTCAGAGCCGCAACATCACCACCGACGAGCTTGGCCAGGCGCTTGAGATAACCGACGTGAAAACCGGGCAGGACAAGGAGATGCTTGAAGGTATCCTGCGCTTCGGCGATACCACTGCATCCGAGGTGATGACGCCTCGCGTGGACATTGTCGGTATCGACGCCGACATGGATTTCCCAACCGTGATGCGGGTTGTGGTCGAGAAGGGGTATTCGCGTCTTCCGGTGTTCGGCGATTCCCAGGATGACATACGCGGAGTGCTTTATGCCCGTGATCTATTGCCCTATATAGGTTCCAGTCCGGATGCAGATGGCGCGTTTGAATGGCAGAAGCTTGTCAGGAAATGCTATTTCGTGCCGGAATCGCGCATGATCGACGACCTGATGGAGGATTTCCGCCGCCTGAAAATCCATATGGCCATCGTGGTTGATGAATTCGGCGGCACGCAGGGGCTTGTCACTCTGGAGGATGTGCTCGAGGAGATTGTAGGCGACATAAACGACGAGTATGACGAGGAAGAGGAGACATACAAGCGTCTGCCCGACGATACATATATCTTCGAGGGGAAAACGCTGCTCACCGACTTTTTCCGTATCACCGGTCTGGAAGCGGAGGATTATGCCGCCGTTGCCGGCGACTGCGAGACCCTTGCCGGAATGCTTCTGGCCATCAAGGGTGATTTCCCAAAGGAGAAGGAGCCGATGGTCTATGGCCGTTGCCGTTTCCTTGTGCTGCATATTGAACATCACCGCATAGCGTCCGTGCGTGTCAAAGTCATGCCGGAGGTGCAGACTGCCTGAGAAAATGTTGCGTATCGACAGACCCGGAGGCGTTGAACTGTATTTGGAGCATGTGGTTATGCCTCAATCCGTGGCATGCGGGCGCCACGAGGCGTTGGCCGCGCAGCAGAAAGTGAAGACGGCTCTGATAGCCCGCCGGTTCGGCCCGGGGGCGCGGCTTTTGCACACGCCCGAGGGGGCGCCGCGCATCGAAGGGGCTGAACTTAATCTGTCGCTTTCGCATTGCGCCACGTTGGCGGCAATGGCAGTCGGGCCTTCGCCACTGCGGGTGGGGGTGGATGCCGAGGGGAGCGACCGGTACGGGCAGCTCTCACGCATCTCGCGGCGCTTCCTGAGCGAAGCTGAATGGCCGCTGTGGAGCGGCGAGCCACGGTTGCTGCTTGCGGCGTGGGTGTTGAAAGAGGCATTGTATAAGGCAGCCGAACAGCCCGGTTGGGCATTGGCCGACATCCCGGTGCTGTCGCCGCAGGAGATAATGGAGGGCGGCCATCCACGGGTGGAATGTTTCGGACGTGTGTTCGTGCCCGAAGTGATTGAGCCTGAAGGGTTCGATGGGCTGATTGGCCTGGCGCGGGAAGTGATAATTTCTTAAAATTGTGTGGCCGAAAGATTATAATTGTAGGTTATTTGAGAATTTGTCGTAAATTTGAGGTTGGGAGTATTTTGGCTCAATACGAAATGACGGTCCGTTTATTAATGCGGCTGAAATAATAACCGGAAACTTGTAGGGACATGCCTTTGGCATGTGAATCAAACGGTCTTAATTTTCAGCAAACGCATTGTTTCGCATCGTTGCTTCACATGCCGGAGGCATGTCCCTGCATGTAGGTACGGCAATTGCAAGGTGGCTGTGCCGTGATGATGCTCCGGGAATTTCAATCTGAGTCAGTAATTTAGTTAGCCAATAATCTATCGAAATACAAATGAAAAAAGTTCTGCTTCAGCTTCTGGCCATCTTCATGGCCTTTGGGGCCACCGCCCAGAATGCGTCGACACCTGCAGGCGCCAAACGCCAGTATCAGGTGTTCGGTGTGGCATTCTACAATCTTGAGAACCTGTTCGACACCATCAACAACAACGGCAAATACGACCTTGAGTTTTCGCCCAAGGGAGCACGCCAATGGAACGGGAAAAAATATTGGTCGAAAATCAACAATCTGGCTCGCGCCATCACCAACTTCACCACTCCCACCACCCCCAACGGCCCGGCTTTTATAGGCGTGTCTGAAATCGAGAACCGCACCGTGCTCGAGGACCTTGTCAAGGCCGTAGACGACCGTCTGCGTCAGGAGGGACGTGCCCCCTGGAATCTTTCCATCGTACACCATGATTCGCCCGACCGCCGCGGTGTGGATGTCGGCGCGCTCTATAATCCGCGCTATTTCAAGTTTATGAGTGTGTCAAATTCCACTCTTACCATTGATGGGAACCCCGATTTCCGCACACGCGACCAGATGTGTGTCACCGGCCGTCTCGGCTCCGACACTGTCAGCATCATCGTGAACCACTGGCCGTCGCGTCTGGGTGGCAAGGAGCAGTCGTCGCCGCTGCGCGAGGCTGCCGCCGCACTCTGCAAGCATATCGCCGACTCCATCTGGGCCATGCGCCCCAACGAGGGGGTCATCGTGATGGGCGACCTCAACGACGATCCACAGGATACCTCATGCGCCAAGGTGCTCGGTGCCTCCAAGAAAATGAAAGGCGTCCCCGCGCATGGTTTCTACAACCCGTTCTGGTCGATTCTCGACAAGGGTATAGGCACTCTGGCCTACAACAGCGCATGGAACCTCTTTGACCAGATCATTGTGAGCGGTTCGCTGCTGGAGGAAAACACGGGCGACAACCGCCTGCACCTGTGGCAGGCCAAGGTGAACAACTTCAACTTCCTGAAGGACACCGAAGGTAACCGTCAGGGCTATCCCCGCCGCACGTTCTCGGCCGGTGTGTTCCTCGACGGATATTCCGACCACTTCCCCACCGAAATTCTTCTGCGCCGCGCCGTGATGCGCCGTGCCAAATAGATAGTCTGACTGATGAAACGGGTCTTAGTAATTTTGGCTGCCTGTGCATGCGTACTGGCGGCAGGAGCACAGAGCCTGATGGCCGGCTCCTACAACATCCGTTACAAAAACAGTGACGACTCGATACGCGGCAACGTATGGACGGAACGCTGCAAGGTGATCTGCGACCAGATCAACTGGGAGCAGCCCGACATTTTCGGCACTCAGGAATGTTATCTCGACCAGCTTGAAAACCTCAGGCAGCAACTCGACGGCTATGACTACATCGGCGCAGGCCGCGATGACGGCAAAGACGCCGGAGAACATTCGGCCATATTCTATAAGACCGACCATTTCGAAAAGCTGGCCGACGGCAACTTCTGGCTGTCGGAGACGCCCGACCGTCCGGGCATGGGATGGGACGCTGTGTGTCCGCGCATATGCACATGGGGCAAGTTCCGCGACAAGCGCACCGGGTTCAACCTGTTTTTCTTCAATCTGCACATGGATCATATTGGTGTCACCGCTCGGCGTGAGTCGGCCAAACTGGTTGTGGCCAGAATTAAGGAGATTGCCGGTGACGCCCCAGTTATCCTGACAGGTGATTTCAATGTGGACCAGACCAACGAGATATTCAAGATATTTACCGGCTCGGGAGTTCTGAAGGATGCATACGATTCAGCCCGCCTGAGATTTGCCGAGAACGGCACGTTCAACAACTTCCTGCCGGATGTCAAAACGAACAGCCGCATCGACCATGTCATGGTTTCGCCAGGATTTGAGGTCAGCAACTATGGTGTGCTTACCAATGGCTACTGGACCCCTCTGGAGCAATCCGCATCGGAGGAGAAGGACGGCAATTCGCCCACTGAAATTGACCTTCAGCAGCAAGTGCGCCGCGTACCCTCCGACCATTACCCCGTGCTGGTGCGTGTCTCCTACCGCAAGTAACCACAGCATTGACATAAAATAGAATGCGCCCCGACGCGATGGCTATGCCATCCTGTCGGGGCGCGTTTGTGCTTTATGGCTTTGTGGGGGCACCGGCTGTTGATGAGTAGTGATGCCGCCGGCACTGACACAAGTGGGGAATGGGAATTGTGTTGCGTTTAATTGTCTGTGTAATAGATGGTTGTGCGGCTTCAATAGCTTTCGGCCGAACCGGAGGTGATAGGAAAAAACAACCCAATTTTGCTTTTGTGGTCACTACTGTCCACTAAAAATGGACGGGGTTAAAAATTAAATAAATTCGGTTCACTTGAATCACAGAGGACATTGACATTTTTGAAATTCGATTTGTCGAAGAGGTCTCGCAGATTGGTTTTGTCCGTCAGCGAGATTCCGAGAATCTGAAGGACTTCGTAGATGCTTCGCTCCAGTTTCATGTCGTGCTGCACTATTGCCACGAGACAA
>DBFWRP010000201.1:0-15109 GCA_048222005.1 Muribaculaceae bacterium
GTATTGGGCTACAGCCATCATTGAAATGGAGAACTTCGCTTTCTTTAATGGCTCAATACGATTCTTATTTATGAATGAGGAAGGATCTGTTGACTGGTCTTTCTTCCCCACAAAGGCAAAATATGCAACCCTTATTTTCAATGAAAAAGGATTGACACCCGATTATTGTGAAGAAGCCAAAGCAAACAGAATAATCATTTCCTATTGCAATGACTGGAATGCACAAATTGAATCATGGACAAGAAATAATAAATATATCTTCAGCTATGACTCGGATACATGGCGGAACAACATACTCTTGAAACGAGGCAACCGCGACTATTCATTACTATACGATTTCTCCATTCACAAACTACTGACCGGAAATAACATCAATTATCCCGCTGTAATTGATACTGATGCCAAACGGCAAATCGCTTTCAACCGATTGGTCATCACTAATGTCATTGACAAAGTGTTACGCTGGAAAAAGACTGATAGATTTTACGTCAGAGACATCTATGACAATCTTTGTCTATATCCAACCAGCGAAGGGGTCATATTGACATTACCCAACAGAGACAACGTGTTGTCTGAATTATTGCTTCGTAATATTATCTCCCTGGATTGGAACAGAGCTCTCAACACCGAAAATTCGCCCATGTTTATCGGATGGGAGATATTCTTCTATTATAATGATAACGCTGAAATTTATCAATTTCAGTGGAGTCACTGGAACACTATTTATATGTGTAAGGACTTTAAGCGCTTGATTGACTGTGATGCAAAATATACACAGAAATACTTTTCCATTGACGGCAATTTAACCTGCGAAGAAATTATAGCAAGCATGAATTCTTGTATTCTTCGATATCAGGACATTGAAACGAATAACCAGAACCATTAAAAGCGGCTATGATTTAAAGCCAACATGACTAAGGATATGAATCCGCTACACCCTACCGGCAAAGGTACAACTCCGCTACGCAATGTATTTGCGTAGCGGAGTCAATAATGATGACTTACTCTTGACTGCGTCCAGATAGCAGATCGAGAGGATTGTCAGCAGATACCCACGGCTTCCTGCATGATTCGTTTTGCGCGGGCTTCAACCATCGAGTTCCAGAGGCGGGAATCCTGAAGTTTTGCCATCGGGATGTACTGCTGGAAGCGTGCGAAAAACTCCAACGGCTTTTCGATACTCCAATTTGTGATGACCTCGCTCCAATCTGCCTTATCAGCGAACTTTTCGAGGAGTGCCCAATCGTTGTAGAAGCAGTCTCGGTTTGAAATTGCCTTCCAGTCCCAACGGTTGGCAAACTTCTGAAGGGTAACTTCGTTGATGATGTGGTCAGGACAGCTCTCAGAGAAGTTACTCCAGTTCAAATAGTGGGCGAACTTGTTGATGCCGTCAAGCGTCCAGAGGATGTTCCGGTTTTCGCTGATTTCATCCCAATCCAGCTTGTCTGCATACTGTTCAAGCATATCCATGCTGAGCGATTCATCATCGGAAATCTCTTTCCATGCCTCGGCTTCGAGAACGGAGTTAAGAAACTCATTGTTTGTGATAGGTTCCATATCTTGTTGTTTTTAATGATTACACTGCAAAATTAGCCTTGTGGTGTATCAAATAGCGATACAGGATAAAATTATTTTTCAATCCCATCACATTTTCATATGAGGACAAGATATGGCCTAAGAATCCTATAAATCCTACAAGAGTACCCTGAATAATCAGAATTATCAGAGTTATAAGAATTACCGCATCGGCTGCCTCCCCGGGATAATTTCAATAGAGGTCCATGAATTCGTAGGTGTTGCCGAGGTCGGCGAGGATGCTGCGGAAACTGTCGTGCGAGATAATGAGCGAGGCGGTGTTATCGTTTGGATGAAAGCTAAGTTTTTCGGCCTTGTCAAGATTGCTGTCGAGGATGAGATGCACATGGTTGCCGGTGTCGTTTAGCAGCCCGAAAAGCGACACCGAACCCGGTGTCACACCAAGATATTTCTCCATTCTGGCCTCCGACGCAAACGAGAGCCTTCCCTGCTGCAGCTTGTCCTGCAGTTCATGCACCGGAAGGGAATGGTGCCAGTCAAGTATCACAAGATAATGGCGGTTGCCTTTATGGTTGCGCAGAAAAAGATTCTTGCAATGGCACACATCACCGGCATCGGTAACATATTTCAACGCCTCCTCAACCGTGGGCGTTGCCGGATGCTCTATGCATTCATATTCTATCCCTGCATTCCGCAGATATTCAAACACCATTTCTTTTCTGTTCATTTTCCTTTATTGCAAAAAACGGTCATTGTAATCACGGGAGAGGGTCAGTCCCACCCTCCCCCGAGCGCGCGGTAAAGTTCCACCAGCGCAAGATATTCATCGCGCACGGCATAGATCAGCCCTACCTCCGACTCAAAATAGCGCCGCTGCGCGTCGAGCACATCAATATAGTTGATGGCACCGAGGGCGTACTGACTGTTGGCCAGTTCCGAATATTTTTTGGCGGCATTGCGCAGATCCCTGCGGAGCACCGTGGCCTCCTGCTTGCGCTGGAATGTGGTCACGGCATCGCTCACTTCACTGAATGCGGTAAGCACTTTCTGCTCATAGCCATACTTGGCCTGATTGTAGGCAGCCTCGGCAGCCTGGTGCTTACGTTTGTTGCGTCCGAAAGAGAATACGGGTCCTGCCACCGATCCAATCACGTAGGAGAATGGCGACTGCAGCAGGTGTTGGAGGTCGTCGTTCTCAGCTCCACCGGTCAGACTTATGCGAAGCCGGGGGAAACGGTCGGCATAAACCACACCCACATTGGCCAATGCGGCTTTAAGATTCTGTTCGGCCGCACGCAGGTCGGGACGCCGTTGCAGCAGCGTCGAAGGGAGCCCGATTGCCAGCGTATCGGGCATCACCATCTCCAGGTTAAGTGAGCTGCGCTGCAGATAATCCTCCGGATAACGCCCCATCAGAAGTGCTATGGCATTGCGCTGCACCTTGATGTCGCGCTCCAGATTCGGTATAAGTGCCGCCGTGGTGGCATACTCCACCTTGGCCTGCTGATAAACGGTCTCCGGTGTAAGTCCGCCCTCGAAACGCAGGCGCGCTTTTTCAAGGTTAACTTCGCGGGTATGGAGTGTACGTTCCACCATGGCACGCTCGCGGTCAAGCGCTATCAGCCTGAAATAAGCCGACGCCACCTCAGCCACGAGGGTCATCTGCATCGCGCGCCGGTTCTCCACCGAGGAGAAATACTGTGCCGCACCCTTTTTGCGAGCCCAGCTCAGACCGCCCCACAGGTCGGCCTCCCAGCTTAACGTGGCTTTCAGCGACAACTCCTGATCGGAGGAGCTCTTCTCACCGTAATAGTCGTTTGTCTCATTGTCAGCCGATGCTATGGCCGACAATGTAGGCAGAAAATTGGCTTTGCTCACGCCATAGAGTGCGCGCATCTCCTCCACTCTGGCAGCTGCGGCAAGCAGGTCGCGGTTGTTCCTCAAGGTCTCTTCAATTATGGCCACCAGGGACGAATCGGTATACACCTGCCACCACTTCATATCGGCTATGGTGACCGAATCGGTGGAATTCCCCTCCAGAGCCGACGGCAGATTCAGCTGCGGCTCAGTGCAATTTTTAACTCCGGAACATGACGACAGCGCCGTTGCGGCCACCGTCAGGCTCACTGCGGCAACAGCCGTGTGCCTCATTATCTTTTTCGTCTTTCTTTTCAATCTGTCTTTCATTCTGAATATCTCCACAAAGAAGAAGGGTACAAACAGTATGCCGACCGTAATGGCGACAAGCATACCGAAAAACACACCGGTGCCGATATCGCGCCTTGCAGCCGAACCCGGTCCGGAAGCAAGCACCAAAGGCACAAGTCCGAGTATGAACGCCAGCGACGTCATCACTATCGGGCGGAAACGCAGCTGCGCTGCCGTGAGGGCGGCATGCACCACATCCACACCCTTGTCAACCTCCTCTTTTGCAAATTCCACAATAAGGATGGCATTCTTTGCCACAAGTCCCACAAGCATCACCAGACCTATCTGGAAATAGATGTTGTTTTCAAGTCCGCACAACCATATGCCGGCATAGGCGCCCACACCTGCAATCGGGAGCGACAGTATCACTGCCAGCGGCACCGTCCAGCTCTCGTAAAGAGCAGCCAGAAATAGGAACACAAACAGCAGGGCCAGTCCGAGCACAAGTCCGGTCTTGCCCGACTCATGTTTCTGCTGATACGACAGTCCCGACCACTCCACTGCTATATTCTCAGGCAGATGCTCGCGCACAATCTGCTCCAGAGTGGCCATGGCCTGACCTGTGCTGTAGCCCTGCGCCGCCTCGCCTGAGATGGTGGCGCAATTGAACATGTTGAAGCGCCTCACCGAACCGGGGCCGGATGTGTAGTGCGACGTTCCGAGCGATGTCACCGGCACCATCGTACCGTTGGCCCCACGCACAAAGAACAGGTTGAGATTGCCCGGGCGGGCGCGGTAAGTGGCATCGGCCTGCAGATACACACGGTAGATGCGGTTGAACATATTGAAATCGTTGACATAAACCGACCCGGTGAAAGCCTTCATTGTCGAGAATATGTCGCTGACAGGAATCCCCTGCATCTTGGCCTTGTCGCGGTCCACATCAAAAAAGAGCTGCGGAATCTCGGCCTGCAGCGAGGAGGACAGGCCGGAAAATTCCGGACACTGAGCCGCATAGAACTGCAGTGTGTCCACGGCCTGCTCAAGATCCGTATATGTGGCGTCACCTCTTGCCTCGAGCACCATCTCGAAACCACCCGACGTGCCGAGTCCGGGCACGATGGCAGGCGTGAAAAAGTAAACGTTGCATTCGGGATATGTTGACACCTCGTTGCGTATCCGTTCGCGCAGTTTGTCGAGCGAATCGGCATCACGTTCCGAAGCCGGCTTCATTATCACCGTCATGGTGGTGTGAGCCTGATTCGTGCCGGAACGCGGCGATGAGCCGTTGACATTCAGTATGTACTGCACATCCTTGTCGTAAAGCAGAAACTTCTGCACACGTTCCGACACGGCGCGCGTACGTTCAATTGTGGCGCCCTCAGGGAGTGCCAGTTCCACCGTGAAATACCCCTGGTCCTCAGGCGACATGAAGCTCTGCGGCAGGAAATGGTTGAACAGTCCGATGGCAACCAGCGACAGCCCGAAAGCCGCATACATGATGCGCGGGCGCGCAAGAACCCACCTGATCATACGGCCATAAAAACGGTTGCCCCGCGCAAGCCAAAAGTCGATAAGACGGAAAAGTTTCGGTTTGCGGCGTGTACGGTTCTCCGGGCGCAGCAGTTTCGAACACATCACCGGCGACAACGTGAGCGCCACGATGGTGGAGATAACTACCGACACGGCAATGGTTATGGTGAACTGGCGGTAAAGCTGTCCGGTTATGCCGGGAAGGAAACTCACCGGCACGAACACCGCGCATAGCACGAGCGACATGGCCACAAGAGCGCTCCCCAGCCCGTTCATGGCGCGGCGCGTGGCCTCCATGGGCCCCACATGCTCGCGGTTCATGATGCGGTCCACATTCTCCACCACCACAATGGCGTCGTCCACCACAATACCGATGGCAAGAATCAGCCCGAGCAATGTGAGCATGTTGAGCGAGAAACCGAACACGAGCATCACCCCGAAAGTACCTATCAGCGAAATGGGCACAGCTATCACAGGGATGAGCGTTGCACGCCAGTTCTGCAGCGAAAGGAACACCACAAGAATCACCAGCAGCAATGCCTCGAAGAATGTGCGGTAAACGTGGTGAATCGACTCGGAAATATATTCCGTCATGTCGAATGGTATCTCGTAGCTGAGTCCTTCCGGAAAACTGCGGCTTATCTCCTCCATCTGCTTCTTCACAGCCTCGGCCACCTCCATGGCGTTCGAGCCGGGAAGCATATTTATGTCGAGCACGGCAGCATTACTTCCGTTGATGCTGCTCTCGGTGGAATAGGAGGACGCCTCGAGCTTCACATCCGCCACGTCGCGCAGCCTGATGATGGAACCGTCGGCATTGGCGCGTATCACCACATTCTCGAACTCCTCCACCGACGACAGACGTCCGCGCGCCGTGATAGGCACAGTGAGGTCAACCCCCTCCATCGGAGCCTGCCCGAGCACTCCGGCTGCCGACTCGCGGTTCTGGTCCTTGAGCACAGCCGTGAGATCCTGCACCGTCAGACCCAAGTCGGCGAGTTTGTCGGGCGACACGAGAATCTGCATGGCATAATACCGGCTTCCAACGTTGCGGATGCTTCCCACCCCCGGCACACGCCTCAAGAGGTCGAGCACATTGAGCGTGGCGTAGTTGCTGAGATATATCTCGTCGAATTTCGAATCGTTGGAAAGGAGGGTGATAGTCATCAGCTTGTTGGCGGTCTCCTTTTCCACGCTTATACCGTTCTGAACCACCTCGGCAGGCAGACGCGATTCAGCCTTCTTCACACGGTTCTGCACGTCCACGGCAGCCAGTTCCGGATCCACGCCTATATCGAATGTCACCAGAGCCGAGAACCCGCCGGAATTCGAGCTGCTCGACGACATGTAGATCATACCGGGAGTACCGTTAAGCTCCTGCTCTATGGGCGTGGCCACAGCCTGCGTCACCGTCAGGGCATCGGCGCCCGGATAAGAAGCCGACACCTTCACCACCGGCGGCACGATGCGCGGGTACTGGTCCACCGGAAGCAGTACAAGCCCGATTGCCCCCACTATCACAATGACAATGGAGAGTACAATCGAGAAAACCGGATGCATAAGGAAAAAATTATTTTTCATACCTTATCCCTTGCAGTAAAAATTATTCAGCAGTTTTGGCATCGGCATGCGGTGCCACAGGTGCCACTTTTATGCCATGGTGCAGTTTGTGGTAACCTTCTGTCACAATCCATTCGCCGGCAGCCAGACCGCGCTCCACGATCATGTTGTTGTCAACCTCAGGCCCCGTCTCCACAAACCGGCGTTCCACCACACTATCGGGGCGCACCACGTACACATAGGCACCCCCCTTTTCAATGTCGAGCGCTTTTGCAGGCACCTGTATGGCATCCTTGCGCACATCCATCAGCAGCTTCACCTTGGTAAACTCGCCCGGAAGCAATATATGATCTGGGTTAGGCATCTCCGCACGCACCGAGAATGTACCGGTGGTGGGATTCACCTGCGGCGAGGCAAAATCAACAAGGCCACGGTAAGGATAAACCGTACCATCCGCCATCGTGATGGTGACATAGGGATCCCACTGCCTGTTGGAATCACGCTCGCCCAGACGCACATTTCGAGAACGGCTGCGCAGGTATTCCAGCGAGGTCATGGCAAAATCCACTCTTACCGTATCACTGTTGACAATCGTGGCCAACAACGATTTGCCTCCGGGACCGACAAGCGTACCTATATCGGCGCTGCGCTCGGAGATATACCCGTCGGCAGGCGATGTCACAGTAGTATAACCGAGCGTCATCTCAGCCTGTTTCAAGTCGGCGGCGGCCACCATAACCTCGGCCTTGGCACTCTCGTAGGCGGCCTCCGCGTTGTCAAGATCAAGCTGTGAGGCTGCATTCTGCTCATATAGCGGACGCATGCGTTTAAGGTCGCGGTCGGCTTTCTGCTCCTGCGCCTTGGCCTTGTTAAGCTGTGCACGGGCTTTCTCCACCCGCGCCCTGTACAGACTCGGATCGATAACAAACAACGTCTGCCCTTTTTTGATGCGGGTGCCTTCCTCAAAGAACATTTTCTGCAGATAGCCCTCAACGCGGGCTCGTACCTCAACAAACTGCTGGGCCCTTATTCTGCCCACATATTCCCCGTAGATGTTCACATCCGAGGTCCCGACAGGCTCGACTGCGACAACCGGGTATGCGCTCTGCAAAGGCTTTTTGCGCGTGAGAAACCACACGGCCGCACCACCTGCAAGCAGCACTGCCGTCACGACGGCTATATACAAAACGCTTTTGCGTCCGGTGACTCCCGAAACAAACCCGTGGGAGCGCCTGTTTACTGTATCTGACGTTTTTTTCATTCTTTAAATAACTGACATGCGCAGCATCGTTCTCATGTATGTGACATTCACATCTATCAAAGTCCGATATACTGCCGGAAGGGGTGATGAATTATTAAAATCCAACATTCTTACCGCATTAAAAGTTCAACGTCTCTTCACGTGAAAAAATTGCATAACGGCCTGTCCGCGCCATACGGATATCTATGTCGCGACCATCCAAGCGGCATCGGCAAATTTACCCACATTTCCTGCAAGCGTAAAGAATCTGTAAACAGACGTAGGTAATGTGCTAATGAACATACCGTGAAATCTCCCCGAAAACAAGCGCCCCCCGAAGTCATTTCAATTTCAGGGGGGCTGTCTGATTGGAACATTCAGGAGAGCACCATCCTGATGTTTTTTATTACGGTGGGGTCATTTATAACGGGCCCAGCGCACAAGATCGGCGATGCTGGGCTTCTTGCCATACATGAATATACCTATACGGTAGATTTTGCCCGCAATCCATGCCATAGCCACAAACGACGCGAAAAGGATTGCCGCCGACATCCACACCTGCCATGCCGGAATGCCGAAGGGTATGCGGGCAAGCATTACCATGGGTGATGTGAAGGGAATCATCGACATCCACACCGACATGGTGCCGTTGGGATCACTGACAACGGCCAGCGAGAACACGAGCGCCAGAATGATGGGCAGCACAGCGAATGTCTGCAGCTGCGAGGCATCCTGTATGTTGTCAACAGCCGATCCGATAGCTGCGAATATCGATGCATAGAACAGGAAACCTCCGACAAGAAACAGCAGCATATACCCCATCATGGTTGCTATGTAGCCCACGGAGGTAAATGTGGCCAGGGCGTTTATCATGTCCGGATCTATGCCCGACGACATATCCATATTACCCGCTGACGCCATGGCAACCTGAGCGCTAAGATCGGCGGGAAGAATGGCCGGGAGCAGGAATGCCGACATAAGGCAGAGCAGCACACCCCATATAACAACCTGAACCACAGCCACCAGACCCACACCTATGATTTTGCCCATCATAAGCTGCATCGGTTTCACTGACGACACAACAAGCTCAAGCACGCGGTTGTTCTTCTCCTCGATAATGGAGGTCATCACCATCTGTCCGTAAAGCAGCAGGAACATGTAGAGCACGAACGTCATCACCATGCCCATGCCATAGGACACTCCCGACGAGAAACTCTCCTGATTTCCTGATTCGTCGATGCGGAGGGTGGACAGATGCACATCCACGCTCACCTCGTCGAGGATTTTCGAAAGGTTCTCTATGCTGTAGGCTTTCAGACGCTCATCCTCAACCACTTTCTTTATGGCATTCGACGCAAGCATCTCCACCTCCATGCTTCCGGCATCGCGGTTATAGAGCGCCGCATTCGAGGGGTTCTCCACAACATCCGCACCGATGAAAATCACGGCATCATACCGGTCATCGGCAATGACCGAATCGAGCGGCTGGTCGGTGGCTGAAAGTGTGACAAAATCCAGATCGGCCGCACGCGCAGCCAGTTCAGGCATCACCATGCCGCTTTGGTCCACCACCGCTATCTCTGTGTCATCTGGTGTCGACAGCATCATTATTGCGGCAGGCGCCGCCATCAGGAGCAGCATCAGCACCGGCATGAGCAGGGTTGTGATTACAAAACTTTTTTTCCCAACGCGCTCGTTGAACTCGCGCGCTATTATTATTCCAATGTTCGACGACATATCAGTTGTTTTCTTGAGGGTTGGCTTTTGTGGCCGCGTCGGCATTCTCCACGCAGCGAATGAAAATCTCGTTCATCGACGGCAGTGCGCGGTCGAAGTTCACTATATCCACAGTGTCGTTGGCAACGGCAAGGAACTCGCGCATGGCCACACCCTGACGCAGATGGAAATTCGCACTTATGGCATCGGGACAACCCGGCACCGGAGTGTCGGTCACCAATGTCTCTGTGACCATATTCTCCAAACGCGCATGCAGGGCGGCTGCATCGCCGGTGAACGACATCCGGTAATGATTGGCACCCATTTTTGCACGGATTTCGGCCACATTGCCCGAAAGGATGTTGCGCGAGCGGTTAATCAGCGTGATATTCTCACAAAGTTCCTCCACACTTTCCATGTTATGGGTTGAGAACACCACCGTGGCACCCTCGTCGCGCAGACGCAGAATCTCGGTTTTCAACAGGTTGGCGTTGATGGGGTCGAAGCCGGAAAAGGGTTCGTCGAAGATGAGCAGTTTGGGGCGATGAAGCACGGTGACTATGAACTGCACTTTCTGCGCCATACCTTTGGAAAGTTCTTCTACCTTTTTCCCCCACCAGTCCATTATGCCGAAGCGCTCGAACCAGGCTTTAAGTTCTGTTATGGCCTCTGTGCGCTTCAATCCTTTAAGACGCGCGAAAAAGAGTGCCTGATCGCCCACACGCATTTTTTTGTATAGTCCGCGTTCCTCCGGCAGATAACCGATGTGCGCCACGTCGTCGGCACACAGCCGGTGGTCGCCGAACCACACCTCTCCGCTGTCGGGTGCCGTGATGTGGTTGATAATGCGGATTAGGGTGGTCTTGCCTGCCCCGTTTGGACCGAGCAACCCGTAGATTTTCCCTTCCGGGATACTGATACTCACATCGTCAAGAGCCTTGTGATTGGTGAATTGTTTGCTGACGTGTTCAGCTCTGATAATGTCCATATTCTAAATGGTCTGATTGTTGTGGCCGCTGGCACACTCTCTGTGGCGTGCGGCAATGTTATTGTCAATATTTATTGTATAGAATCTGCGATAATGTGACGCCAAAATTACATCAATTAAGTAATTCTGTCATTATGATTGGTCGTTTTTTTTAGCCATATAGTTACATTGTGGGATCTTTTTTTCTTCTTCGGATGTTTTTGGAAGGTTTTGAGCAGTTTGCATTTGCAAATTTTGGGCTGATTATTTAAATTTGCAAACAAACATTTTTTTATATCTGCTCAGATGAGGTTAGCTAAGGTCGTATCATTATGTTTGGCAGCCATTGTTGTGGCTGCCCTGACAGGCTGCTCCTCAAAGAAGCATGCTTCAACCGGTTCTCAAGGCCGTGGCAGCAGCGCCACCTATCGCGGCAGTTCAGGCAAAATCATTTATTCCGATGAGGAAACCGATGCCATGGGGCGCGATCTTGCCGCCGAGGCACGACGCTGGCTCGGCACTCCCTACCGCTACGGCGGCCAGGACCGTTCCGGCACCGACTGTTCCGGCCTGGTGATGGAGGTGTATCGCGAGGTGTGTGCCGTGAAGCTTCCGCGCTCGTCATCAAGCCAGAAGGCATACTGCACTGAAGTGGCACGTAACAAGGCCCGCATGGGCGACCTCATGTTCTTCGGAGGCTCCGGCAAAGTGTCGCACGTCGGACTGTACATCGGCAACGGCGAAATGATCCACGCATCCTCATCACGCGGCGTAATGATCAGCAATGTCGACACCGGTTACTGGGGCCAACGCCTCTTGGGAGCTGGCCGTGTAGGGGGCGCGCAAGAAAGCTGGGCCAGGGCCGGCAAGGGGAAAAACAGCAAAAAACGTCCTGCCGACTCCCCTCCCACGCAGCCACGTCTGAACGACATACAGGAGATACAGATGGCATCGGCAAACCGCCCCGTACCGGTGGCGGAGATAGCCTACAACAAGATTCCTGTACCGACGCCTGCAGTTGAAACCAAAGCAGCCGCTCCCGTCCGGACGCAGCCTGAAGCAGTGGCCACGGCTGAGACCGCCGCGACAGCCGAATCGCCCAGCGCACTCGACATACTCGACAGGATAATCAACCAGAAGGTCGACTCGATATTTGCTGACCGCTTCATGGACTGAAAGGACACCACACACTGGCAATGACCGACAAAAAGAGAAACAGGAAAAAAACTGCGCGGGCCAACGAATCTCAGGCACAGGAAGCAGAACGCGCCTCGGGCGTTGTAATCCGTAACACGGGGAGCGCCTTCACCGTATTGCTGCCCGACGGACGCGAGATAGATTCGCGCATAAAAGGGTCATTCCGCCTCAAAGGGATACGCACCACCAATCCTGTGGCAGTCGGCGACAATGTAGATGTGGCCGTGAATCCCGACGGGTCGGCCTACATCACAGGAATCCATCAGCGCAAGAACTACATCATACGCCGCGCCAGCAATCTTTCAAAAGAGGCGAGCATCCTTGCCGCCAACATCGACCAGGCCTGTCTGGTGGTCACCCTCACACATCCCAGCACATCCACTACTTTCATCGACCGCTTTCTCGCCACAGCCGAGGCTTACCGCGTGCCGGCTGTCATTGTGATAAACAAGGTTGACCTGCTCGACAGTGACGCCCCAGCGGCGCCTGACTGTATCGCGGCTGATACTGACGAATCTGACAGTACCGCCAATCTCCTGACCGGGGAGTTCACCGAGCATGAACTGCTCGACGCAGTGACATATCTTTACCGTTCCATAGGCTACAAGGTGCTCCACGTATCAGCGCTGGACGGCAGCGGTATTGAGGAACTCCGGCAAGTGCTTGCAGGGAAGATTTCGCTGGTGGCCGGAAATTCAGGTGTGGGTAAATCCACGCTCATCAACCGGCTGATTCCGGGTCTTGACCTGCGCACTTCGGCCATATCCGACGTGCACGACACAGGCATGCACACCACCACGTTTTCCGAGATGTTCCCTCTGCCGTCGGGCGGATGGATAATCGATACCCCCGGGGTACGCGGTTTCGGCACCATCGAATTCGACCGCAACGAGGTGTCACACTTCTTTCCGGAAATCTTTGCCATCGGGAAAAATTGCCGTTACGGCGACTGCACCCACACCCACGAGCCGCAATGCGCCGTGCGCCAGGCGCTCGATGAGCAACGCATAGCCCCCTCGCGCTACAACTCCTATCTCAGCATCCTTCAGGATGCCGATCCCGATAAATACCGCAAACCGTTCTGACATTTCACTCCACTCATCATGCGACCTCCGCCGGCCTGTGCCGCTGCGGCTGTCAGATGTCACGCTACCGGAGGCTCGTCCGGAACAGTTGGCTGCACAGGAGCGCGATTGATTACGTAAGTCTGGTAGTAACTCAGCAGCAATATAGTGAGCGGAAGAGCTATAATCATACCGATCAATCCCATCAGGGTGCCTCACACCGACAATGCCAGCAGAATTATGGCCGGATTCAGCCCCATTGCCTTACCCATGATTTTGGGTGTGAGGATATAGTCGCACACACTCTGGCTCACAGCATAAACAAGCAGGCACTCCCCAATCTGCTGCCAAAATGATGCCGTTCCGTCGAGCGATGACAGCATGGTGCCGTCGCCTCCGGTTTTGAACGTATGATTCACCCACTCGATGAGCTCAGGAGGCAGCGTTAGCAAACCGCTGCACGAGGCGCTTGCCTTCTCATACATCTGCCTCATGCTGTCAATCTCGTTCACCACCCACACCACCACGACCACCACGGCTGCGGCAAAAACGATGTTGGCGATTTTACGTACGGAAAGAAGACGGGGCTGCATAATCCGATGAAACGTTAGCGGTGAAACGTAAACCCCTGTTAAAAGGAGTTCTTTTTATTCACATAACACATTCGCTCCAGTATTGTTTCTGTCCTACGCCCACCAACGTGTCGCTTGAAGTGAACAAGGACATTAAAGGCGGAGCATTATCTCACCGGCACCACCGGTACGTGTCCTGGCTGTTCCTGTTTCCATCCACATTCGGCATGAACCCGACATAAGGGATTTGCGGCATAACGATGTAGGAATCGTTCATACATGTAGCACTTTAAGACAAACTTATCGCACTTTAAGACAAACTTATCGCACTTTACACCATAAACTGTGATAATCTGACATTAATGCCTAACTTTATACAAAATAGATAACCAACCATTATGACCCGAACAACTGTGCTTGCCGTCCTGCTCTCCGCCGCATTGATTCTCATGCCGCGCTGCAACGCTGAACCGTCCGACGGCATCCGGGCAACACAGATGAATCCCATTTCGCCCTACGCGCTCCCCTACTCACTCAACGGCAACACATACGACTGGCACCGGCTATGGATCAACACCGCCTCGCTAAGCGGGGCATTCGTTGGCACATTGCTCGTGCTTGAATGTCTTCCGGAAGATGCCACGTCATGGAACCGCGCAGAGCTCCAGGATGTCCCGTTGCTCAAACGCTGGCGCAACCACGTGCTGAAAGAGGGACCTGAATGGGATCACGACAAATTCTACTTCAACTACATCCTCCACCCCTATGCAGGTGCCGTCTATTTCATGGCAGCACGCACATGCGGGTTCAATTTCTGGCGGTCGATGCTCTACAGCTCCGTGGTGTCGACTGTCGGATGGGAATTCGGCATTGAGGCCTTCATGGAACGCCCCTCCTATCAGGACCTCTTCATTACGCCGCTCATCGGAAGCTGCATAGGCGAAGGTTTCTATCGGGTTAAGCGATGGCTGGTGGATAATGACTACTGCCTGTTCGGCTCACCGGTGCTCGGCGGCCTGCTGGCATTTATTGTCGACCCTGTCAATGAATTCACCGGCCTATGGCTCGGCAATCCCGCACGCCGCATAGCTCACGAAAACGCCAGCCGCACATGCGGCAAAGCAACCACGCTCACACCCCTGATAGCTCACGGCTACAAAGGCTTCTCCCTTATCCACTATTTTTAGCCGGAAAAAGAAAAGTTGATATGGCTGCCGAAGGCATATCCGCATTACTCCCTCCGGTTGGTATCGCCGGAGGCGATACCAACCTGTAACGAGACTATGAGGGCTGACCTCCAACTTAAAAGAGTACAGTCTATGCGTGCGCGTGCCGAAGGGTTGTAGGGACATGCCTCCGGCATGTGAAGCAGGCGTACGCTAATTCTCAGAAAGCCAAGGGATATCCCACATGCCGAAGGCATGTCCCTACGATTTACTGAAAACATTGTCAGGGAGGAATGTTGATTTCCATGCACCGCACTTTCGGCTTGGCCCGACAAAACGGGGACAAAACGGGGACGAAATGGAGACGATAATAAAAAAGAAAAATCCCAGATATTTGAATTTCAAATATC
>DBFWRP010000202.1:0-2889 GCA_048222005.1 Muribaculaceae bacterium
GTTGTAGACCTTGCGGTAGGTCTGCGCGGCGTTGTAGTACTCGCCGCGCTCGAACTGCTCGTTGGCCACCGACAGTTTGCTCGGCTTGCAGCCGGCTAAAAATATGATGCACAGCAGCGCCACGATGACGCCGCTGACGTAAGGCTTTACTTGTCTCATATATAGGATAACGCAGTTCGTCGGCTATTCTTATACAAAAGTGAACGTGCGGGCCGTTAATCAGACATGAAAGAGACAATGCGCTTTCTGCGCGAGCTGAAGCGAAACAACAACCGTGAGTGGTTCGCGGCCAGCCGCAACCGCTACGAGCATGCGCTGGAGACACGCTCGGCCCTGGTGGCGCGGCTCATCGGGGCCGTGGCGCAGGTGGACCCGTCGGCGGGGTGCCTGACAGAGCGCGACTGCACCTACCGCATCTACCGCGACACCCGCTTCTCCACCGACAAGACGCCCTACAAGACCCATATGGGCATCTTCATCAATCCCCCTTACGGCAAGAAATCCCCCCTGGGCGGCTACTACTTCCACTTCGAGCCGGGGAAATTCTTCTTCGCGGCCGGAAATGTCTGCCATCCGCCGAAGGTGCTGGCCGCCATACGCCGCAGCATCGTCGACAACGTGGAGGAGTACGACGAGCTTATGCGCGACCATGAATTCCGCTCCGTCTTCCCGACCGTGGGCGATAACCTGCTCAAGACCGCTCCCAAGGGCGTGGACCGCGACTGGGAGTTCGTGGAATACGTGCGTCCCCGCGACTTCGTGGCCTGCACAGCCGAAGATACTCGCCTGCCCGCCTGGCACAGCGACGACGACACACTGCACCGCATGCTCGTGCAGGCCCGCCGCTTCAACCGGTTCATCAACTATGCCGTGGAGGAAGCCTTAGGCTCCGATTACGGTGACTGACAATAACGTCTGTTTCATGTTTCATAATAAAGGACTTGCGAGGGCGTTTTATAAACATGAGAATGACATTTGTGGTGCCTCCCGAACCGGGGAAGGAAGTAGCCGCTGAACGGTCGGCAGGCTGTACCAGGATTGTTTACCCCATGCCCAACATATACGAACTCATCGCTGCCGCATGCCTCGAAGATAAAGGTCATAAGGTGAAGCTGGTGGATTTTGTGGCGGAGAAGGGGGATGCCGACGCCGTGGAACGTTTCCTGAGGACTGACAACTCGTCGGCATATCTGGTATGGAGCGTGAACCTGAGCCGCAATGCCGATTTCGCCTTTCGCGACATGGCGCTTCGCCTGCGCCCGGAGGCAAAGATCATCTTCATGGGTCCCGGAGCTACATTCTTCCCTGAGCTGTACCTCACCGACAACAGGGTGACAATAGTTCGCGGCGAACCGGAAGCCACGCTTCTTGAACTGGCGGAATACCTGGAAAAGGATAAGGACTTTTCCAATCTGCAAGGGCTTATATTGCTTGACTCTGACGGTGCCATCAAAAGAAATCCGGCACGACCGCTGATTCAGGACATCGATACCCTGCCTTTCCCGGCACGTCATCTACTCAAGGGACGCAGCTACCACAATCCAAAGCTGAAACTGAGTCCCTACACCACCATGGTCACCTCGCGCAACTGCCCGTATCAGTGCATATATTGTGTACCGAGTTCGCTGACATTCGCCAGAGAGCTGGACTACCGCGCCGACCATGGCCGTAAGCCCCCCATCACTATGCGTTCCCCGGAGAACGTGGCCAAGGAGATAGATATGCTCTCCGCCGAAGGCTACAAGGCCATAGGGTTCGTGGACGACAATTTCATCTGGGACCTGGAGCGCACCTCCGCCCTCTGCGAACCCCTGCGCCGCCACGGAATAAAATGGGGTTGCCAGGCAAGGGTGGATGCCATCACCGAACCGATAGCAAAGCTCCTCGGAGAGTCAGGGTGCACATACATAGACCTCGGCATAGAATCGTTTGAGGACGAGATTCTCAAGTTCATAAAGAAGGGCATTACCAGCGAACAGATTTACCGCGCCATAGACCTCTTGCAGAAGTACAAGGTGCCGGTAAAGCTGAATATCCTCATCGGCACATCGCCCTTAGAGACGAAGGAAACACTGAGACGCACCCTTCGCAAAGCCATGAAGCTGAATGTAGACCAGGTCATGTTCAACATTGTGTCGCCTTTCCCCGGCACGGAATTCTACAAAATGGCACACGAGAACGGATGGATAAAGGGGGGTGAGTACTCTCCCACCAATGTGCAGAAAGAATCAATCCTAAGCTATCCGCATCTCTCTGCCGAAGATATGGAGAAAGCGCTCTATCGCTTCAACCTGCGATATTTCTTAAGTCCGAGAGTGGTGCTGAAACACCTTCGCCGCTTTAAGAACGCCTCGGAGTTCATGTATGCCTTGAAAGCGCTTCGCACCAAACTTTTCTGGCAATGACAACGATATCGGTGGTGATACTGTGCTGGAACTCGGAAAAGCGCCTGGAACGCCTTTTCCCCTCTCTTCGCGAGACTATTGCACCTTACAACGCCGAAGTAGTTCTTGTAGACAACGGTTCTGAACAGGAAGTAGAGCCATTCGCTGGAGAATACGGACTGCCCGGACTGAAAGTGTTGCGTCTGAGACGCAACCGAGGCGTGGCCTACGGACGTAACCGCGGCATAGAGGCCGCAAAGGGGGAGTATGTCTGGATTCTCGACGATGACACGGAAGTCAATCCTTCAGCTCTCGCCACCATGCTTACGCACATGAAGCAAAATCCCAAATGCGGAGTGTGCGGCTGCCGGCTCACGGACGCCGACGGCATTATCCAAGAGAGCTACAAGCCATTCCCGGGATTAGGCGTGAAATTACGTAACATATTGCGAATAAAGAGTAAATCGCCATATCTTGCAGAATTGGCAGAAAGCGACATCATACA
>DBFWRP010000203.1:0-1049 GCA_048222005.1 Muribaculaceae bacterium
AACAAGGACTATGTTGGTATCCGCTCTGCTTAGGACGAAGCTACTACAACTCGCTCAACCAATTAGTCATAGAGGTGGAACGCACGGAATACACGGACACAGACCACGGGTTCGAACCGGGAAAACAAGTATGCTTCTTCACTCAAAACGCTTCCGGAGACTTACGACGAAACGGACACGGCGGCCAACTGCATTATTTTCACTTCACCGGCACCGTAAGTTTCGTAGACGGCAATAGGATGGCGGTAGTCCTGCCAGACATGGAAGCCCTTTCGCATCTGAGGGAAGACGGCCGCATCGGCGTGCAACTCTACTTGGACGAGACTACCTACCGCCTGATGTTCGAAGCCCTGGACCGGGTGAGCGCCGCACGGCACGGCCGCTTGGCCGAACTGCGCGACATTTTTCACGGCACAGCGCAGGCCGGACATTTCTCCTTCCAACCGATACGTTTCCCTTGGCTGAACCCCACGCAAGAAACTGCCGTCAACGAGGTGTTGCGTGCCAAAGACGTGATGATCGTGCACGGCCCTCCGGGAACGGGCAAGACCACCACCCTTGTGGAAGCCATCTACGAGACGCTCCACCGCGAAAGTCAAGTATTGGTATGCGCCCAAAGCAACATGGCCGTAGACTGGATTTCGGAGAAACTGACCGACCGGGGTGTGGCTGTGCTGCGCGTGGGCAACCCTTCGCGCGTGAATGACAAGATGTTGTCGTTCACCTACGAACGGCGTTTCGAAGCACACCCTTCTTACCCTTCGCTTTGGGCCATCCGCAAAGCCATCCGCGACCTGTACACCTACCGCCCGTCGTCGGGCCGTGAAGCCTTTCACCAAAAGGTAGCCCGCCTGCGCGACCGGGCTACCGAACTGGAAATCGCCATCAACGAAAGCCTGTTCAACGAAGCGCGGGTCATTGCCTGCACGTTGGCAGGCAGTGCCAACCGCGTACTGGCGGGTAAGAAATTCCCGACCCTGTTCATCGACGAAGCCGCCCAAGCCCTCGAAGCTTCCTGTTGGATTGCCATCCAAAAGGCCGGACGCGTC
>DBFWRP010000204.1:0-1295 GCA_048222005.1 Muribaculaceae bacterium
TGTCTAATATATTTATATCATGAAAAAAACTATTAATCTTTCATTTGCGGGTGTATGGTTGCTTTTGTGTGTGGGTCATAGTGTCAGAACTTCACCATCTTGCCGGCGAAGATGCAGGCATCGGTCGATGCCTCGTTGATGAAGAACAGGAACGGGCGGTTCAGTTTCACCTCGGGAGTTGGGTCAACTACAGGTTCCCCTGTTGATGAGCACCATGTATGCCATGTTACAGCCGCGCCCTCAGCACCTTTTTCTTCGAAACTTATTACTGATTTCTGGAACACGTCATATTTAGCCTCCGGCTTCTCCATGAAAAAGTCGGTCTCGGCAAAGTTACTCAGACTTGGCATACCGAGATTGGCAAAAGGCTGATTGAGGCATAATTGCGGTGTCTCAAACTTGAATTTAGGCAGCCAAAAGATCACATCATCATCCATAAACAAACTGGGAAGAGAACGTGTATCAAACGTATCCACAAAATCGTTGATGTCCGTGCCTTCGGCGGGAAGCACAAACAGCGCATAGAATTTCCCGGATGCGCCCAGTTCCATCTTCACTGCGGAATATGACTCACGGAATACTACGTGCTGCATCCCGTCGTTCTTCATCATGTCAACGGTGGTTTGGCCGTCAACGGCGGCAAACGCCTCTTTTTCAGTATTGTCTGCATCAAACGGATTAGCCCATTCACCGCTGAAATAAAGAGCATTGGCCGCTACGGCAAGAAGATCGGGGCGAATCTGAGCCGGCAGCATGATTTCACGGATAAGGTTGTTGGTCTTGTCGGCAGCCCAGCGGTTGATCTCATCCGACACCGTCTTGCCGTCGTTGAAATCGGCAGCTGCAGGCTCTATGCCGAACACCTCGCCCAGACGCGATGCTGGCTCTGGATTTACGGTGTAACGGTTGTTGTACCACATAGAATTAGCCAGCGTCATCTTCACGGCGTCGTCAACCATCGGGAGTGCCGACTGATACTTCACTGCGAGCGAATTGATTGCATCCATGTCGTTGCAGTCGAGCGCCTCCATAATCTCGGCAGCCTGTTGCTGGCCGGCTGTATTTGCCATGATCGACAGAAGCACCTGCGCGCTCAGCGGCGACACCACCACATTCTTTCCGGCATTGTCGGGCATAGCGTTGACCGCACGGAAAAAGTCCGCCTGAAAGCCGAGTGCACGGCTTGCCGCAGCCTTTTCGGCAGCTGTCAGCTCAAACTCAACCTCCTCGGGGAGTGTAGGCGCCACAGTCAGTTCCTCACCCGGCTCATTGTCCGAGCTGCACGCCCCCATGGC
>DBFWRP010000205.1:0-9977 GCA_048222005.1 Muribaculaceae bacterium
GCCTTAATTATATTCAAAATGTGACGTTTCATAAGCGCATGCAGAATACGCTTACTTTCAACTCGCAAAGGTAGCAAGAATTTAGCAACTTTCAGCCATATTCACGGCAAAAAGCCCCTTCGCACTTTCCAGAAATCAAGCACAAAGTTAAAACTTCCCTATATATCAACCAATTCGCACGGATAAATTAAATATTTTTTCAAAACTTTTCACACCCGTTTGAGCCGTTCGCATAGTAGCTCAAGGTGTTTTCTCCCCATGCTTCACAACAGCTCAACAACCTTCCATCCAGTGCAGGAGCCGGGCAGCAGCCGTCAGAACCAAGAGAAAAAGGAGCGCGCTCCACCCGCGCCACATCCCATAAACCACTATCAATGAATGATGTGAGCATCCTCGGGCCCACCTCTACAAGAACCGATGTAATACCGTAAGCCTCATATAGCTCCGACAAAATGTCCATCAGAGAAACATCGGCACCACGGCCGGCAATTATCGGTTCAAGCCGTTGGCCGTCGGCATTTGCCCTGTTGAAAATCCTGACATCGCGCGGCACGGTGCCATGCCGGTCCACAAGCACAACCTTGGGAGTACGCCCCTGCCATCCCCTCACGGTCAACCGGCAATCGTCGGCTATAACGGTAGCTGCCGTAGTGAGCACGGCATCACACTCCGACCGTAATTTCATGGTGGACATGGTGGTGAGCGGAGTGGAAAAGCGGCACGCCTCCTTGTGGGATGCATCGCGGCGGTGGTCCATGAACCCGTCGGCACTCATGGCCCATTTCAGCACCACGAACGGCCGCCGGCATGCATGGGCGGTGAAGAACCTGCGGTTGAGCTGCCGGGCCTCCTCCCCCATCAGTCCCACTTCAACCTCGATGCCGGCGTCACGCAGCATCGCGATGCCGCGGCCTGCCACTTTCGGGAATGGATCGACTGTGGCAATCACAACCTTTCGCAATCCTGTCTCAACAAGCAGTTTGGCACACGGGGGCGTCTTGCCGTAATGCGAACATGGCTCAAGTGTGACGTACATGGTGCTTTCATGCAACAAACCACGGTCTGAATCGGCCACTGAGGCGATTGCATTGACCTCGGCGTGCGCGCTGCCGCACACCCGATGCCAGCCCTCGCCTACTATCCGCCCATCCGGAGCGACTATCACGGCACCGACCATAGGGTTTGGAGACGCAAATCCACAGCCATTCCCGGCAAGTGCCAATGCCCGGCGCATATATTTTGAATCGTCAGTTTTCATATCTGAATAGCAATTTTAATGCTTTTAAAACGTCGGTCATTTCTGCAGCACCGAGGCTTCCCATTCATTGCCGTAGCGGTCGTAAGGCGCCACGGCATACCAGTAGCCGCGTAATTTGTCGGCCGGCAGCTGGAAATTGTTGCCATAACATACGCCCAGAATATACGCCGACATAAAATTGGCGCCTGTAAACGCAATGGCATCAAGAGGAGACACATCCACAGGCACGGCATACACCACATAGCGCATGTCCGGCACCGGATACCACGAAAGTTCGTTCCCCTTAAGCACAAGCCCTTTTACCTCCCCGGGATCCGAAGCCATCTTCCACGGCATTGGAGGCATCAATGCCGGCGTGGCAAACACGGTCTGCCGCAGATGTGCGGCAAGTCCGGAGGCCTTCTTGCCTGATATATGCGCCGTGGAATAAAATATCTCGCCTGAATCCGTGCCGGTTGAGTTGGCGCGGTTGGTCTCAACCTGAAACTGCTGTTCACGCCATGCATCATCGCCCTCCGGAAGCGCCAGCACTTTCTGGCTGGGGAAACAATGACGCCCGAAATGCAGCGCCGCATCAGCCCACCACCGCGCAAGCGGAGCATATGGATTGGTGGCATGATCCGAAGCCCAGTAAATCTGTGGCGAGACATAGTCGACACTCCCGTCGGCAAGCCACTGAAGGGGATCGCAGAAAATACGGTCGTACATCCAGTCGTTGCCCACCGGAACCGGCGGCAATCCGTGGCGGGAGGATGCCACACCGTTTCCGCCGCCCACTCCGGCCGGCGAAACCCCGAAACGCACCCAAGGACGGGTAGAGCGGACCATATCGTTCACCTCCCTTATGGTCTGATTCACATTATGCCGGCGCCAGTCGGCCTGCGACATTCCCGACAGGCCTTCATCGCAGGCACACGCATGCTGCCACAGGTCAACATCATAACCTTCGCCCAAGGGCAGACGGTCCGGATAAAAATAATCGTCGAACACCAGACCGTCCACATCATACTTCTCCACAATCTCGCGGCACACATCCACTATATGCCGGCGCACTTCAGGCAATGCGGGGTTAAGCACACTCACCCATTTTTTCCTGACTTTCGGAGCCTGCCTTCTACGTTTCTTACCTTTTTGGGAGCGCTGTGCCGCGGCAGATACTTTTTCAGGCGTTCCATAGGAGATTGTCCACCCTTTGGCGCGCGGATCAAACATATTGTTCCCGGCGGCAGTCTTGGCGGCTTCAGGCACCTGCCCATTAGCTATACGGAACGGATTCACCCACGCATGCAGCTCCATGCCACGACGGTGAGCCTCGTCGACGGCGAACTGCAGAGGATCCCATCCGGAAGCCGGGGCCACACCGCGTGCGCCGGTAAGGTATGCGCTCCACGGCTCGAACGACGACCGGTACATGGCATCCGACATGGACCGCACCTGAAACATCACGGCGTTCACTCCGGCCGCGCGGAGCACATCAAGAATTTCGGTCAGTTCACGTTTCTGTGCCTGCGCCACCGCAGCCGAAGTGCCGGTCTGCGACGGCCAGTCGATGCCATAGACCGTAGCCACCCACGCGCCGCGCATCTCATGCTTGGGCGACTCACCGGCCGCATCGTCAGCCGCATAACACTGCGAAGCAGCGCTCCCCGCAAGAAGCGCTGCTGTCATGATAAATTTCAACAAATTCCGGATCTTCATTTCACAGAGATTTCATCGCCCGACGAATGAGCCGTCATGGCGGGATTATAGAGGCTCTGCACGCTTGCCACACCCGAAGCGAAGGTGCCGCCTTGCGTGGCGAACAGTTCGTAGGTAAGCATATACGTGCCTCGCGGCAGACGGTCGATAAACAGGTTGGTCGAAGCGTCGCGGTTCTCCTGATAGAACCACAGCCCCTCGCTAGCCACGGGCCTTGGAAGCTGCTCCACTGGCTCGAACGTGGCAGCCCGGTTGTCCTGTATGACCACGTAGCTCAGATCGGACTCAACTTTGAGCACAAGCGACACCTGAACACGGTCGCCGGTGCTGAACGTGCGCGAGGGAACCCACTGCCCGTCGCGGTAGACATTCAGAGATTTCTCCACCGACAGTTCCGCCGAACCTGACGCCTTGACATCGTGCATGGGGAGGCTACGCATTGTAAGCACCGCACCGAACGAGGGATAATTGGCCTGACGGTCGATAGTGAGCTGCGCGCCGTCGCGCACCAATGGGGTTATGTTCTGAGTGAACGAGCCTGTGAATGCCTCCTCTTTGTCAGGCTCAACCAATGTTGAGCCCACATGGATAGCGGTGCCTGCGGGATTGACATTCCAGTCGGTTCCCGACATCAGGATTGAAGCCACCACTTTGGAGGTGCTCACGCCCGAACCCCAGTCGTTGTTTGTTTTCTGCAGCACAAGCCACTGACGTATGCGGTCGATATCCGGCGAACCGGGAGTGACCGTGGTGAAGGCATCAAGAATCAGAGCTGTGCAGCCCACCTTGTTGAAGCCGGCATAGAATGCGCGGTCGAGCTGCTGCCACCACATCCCCTTTTCGGGGGTCACAGTGGCATACTCTTTCAGAGAGGCAACCACCTTTCGTGCCGTTGCATTATAGCCGTTGGCATTCAGTATGAGCGCATCCACGGCTTTGTCTGTAACGGAGCCGTCAGTCCAGTCGCCAAGGATACGCCTTACGACAGCTTCCGTGACGCGGGCTCCTGCCGACGACTGCTTGACAGCCGGGAACATCGACCGCACATAGGCATAGCCGGTGAAATCATCCTTACGGTGTTTGGCGTAACGTTCAGCCGCGACACGGTCGAGACGTTTGAGACTACCCTCTATCATCGAACCGAGCTTGCGGTCGGAGGGCAACCAGCCGAGGCGGTTGAGCTCTCCGAGCATCTGCAGCACCATTTGGGTGCTCCACTCGGAAATTTCCGGATAATTTGGTGTCCAGCTCCAGCCGCCGTCACTCTGATACGTGCGTGACAGTTCCGCAACGGCATTTTCGATGGCTGCGGAAGTGTTGCGCTTGTCGAGCAGCAGCACAAGGCGCTGCATACGCTGCGTCTGCGAAAGTGCATCCGATACCCAAGGTGTTGAGTTGAGCAGAATGGATTTCAGCTCGCTGTTTTTCGACAGTTCCGACACAAGCGCCGAATCGGAGGGATTCTCGCTCCAGGCGCGCAACGCCCGCGCTACCTCGGGATAGCTTCGCATCAATCCTTCGGCAACTGAGGCCGAGAACAGGGCCGAAGTAGCCTCGATCGAGGAGTTTATCTTGTTCTCGCGGAGACCGGGGAGAGCCGAAACCACCTCCCAGGCCGGATTTTCGGTAAATTTCAGGAATGCACGGCCATCGCCTACGGGGGCGACTGTTGTGGTGTACGACTGCTGGCCGGGGGCGAGATAGAACATCTGCGACTCCACCACATCCTGATCGGAGGGCAATACGGTCACAAGCGCCTGTTCGCCGTCAGTAAAACTTCCGGCCGTGGATTTCACCCGCAGCAACACGCCCTGCACATCCGCAAGCACATCGTAGGTGATGCCGACAACGGCACGGGCGCCTGCCGCAATACTGTCGGTCGACACAACCTCTGCCAGCACTTTGCCGGATGCGAAGTCAACCACCTGCAATGTGGTTGCAGCACACAGCATGCTGTCGGTGGCATTCATCACCGAAGCCTGCATCACAGCCTTGTCCGAAGTGCGGAGGAAACGTGGAGCATTAGCAGATACCATCAGCGGCTTCGATGCCACCACATCGGCCTGAGTGGTGGCCGACAGTAGATTCCTGTTATAAGCTAACGCACGAAGTACCCATGTGGTGTTTGCATCGGGTACGGTGTATGTAACGGACAGCGTGCCGTCGGCATCGGTCACAAGCATCGGGCGGAAAAATGCCAGCGGAATCTCCGACGGGCGGTATTGCGCGGCATCATCGGTCTCTGCAGCCGAGGGGGTTTCTTCGGCAGTGCCTTCATCCATAGCCGACTCTACTACCACACCATCGGCCGAACCGGCCAATGCCATCTTGGCCTGAGCAGACGGTACGGCCTGATCCATTGTGACAATAGCATCCTCGGCCCCCTCTGTCCCCATCGCATTCATAGTGTAATTGGTCGAGCGGAACTGACGTGCGAGATTGAACACCCGTTCAGGCATGAACGACCGTCCGTACAGATTGAATTCGGGTGCAACAATAACGTTATTTTTGAGATAGTTGACAGCGCTGCGCAATGTGGAGGCTCGCTGCGGGAAACTCCACCCGTCGACCGACAGGAATCCCATCTGACTCGAAGCCAGCGACCAGTGCAGAGGATTGGACTCAAGCATGTCAATGGCCTTGCTGCTCATGTCGAGCAGTACAGCCGATTCGGCCGCAGCCCCTTCGATACCCTTGATACGGAATGTTATGGTCTCCTCGCTGCCGGGCATCACCTTATCGCGGAATGTCTCGGTGGTAATCTCTATTTTTTTACGTGTTGAGGCCGGAAGCACATCTATGGCAGCCGACATGGAGTGCATGTGGCTGACAGTGCGCAGATATACCCGCACTTTCGATTCGACCGACGGGAGTTTCAGATCCACATGGCGCATGCCGCTCACATCACGAAGCCAGCGGTGTTCCACCACCGTACTGTCGAGCGTGCAGAGCGTCAGCAGAACGTTGGCATGCTTGACTGCGGTGCCGAACGAAATGCGGAATTTCCCATCGGCATCGGCCACGACCTCACTTTCAGGAAGCCACAGCAGCTCCTGAACAGGGCATGACTTGTCAGCCTTACGGTAGACCACAAATTCGCCGGAGAAAGCCTTGTCGGCCAAGGTTACATCCACCGGGCTGAATTCCGCTACATATTTGCCGGAAGGGAGCGACGACAGCAGACCGTCGACTGAACCGGATGAGCACTCGCCCGATTTATAATCCTCGAAACGCGAATCGTCAGCAAAATCATCATACAGCTCCCCGACGCAACGTTTCAATGTGTAAACAAGCTGCACGCCGACGTCTTTGCTGTTGCCGTCAACAGCCACAACCGAAGCTGTTGCCGTCCCCGGAACATATACCTGTGGAATCTTTACGCTAAGGTTCAGCGGCTTGCCCATATTGAAGCCTGTGGAAGCCTGCTGAGTTTCGCCATCGGGCGACACAACAGCCACGTCAACCATGAAATAGCCTACGGCATTGGGGCTTGATGCGATGGCTTCGGCAGGGATGACAATCCGGAACGTCCCGTCGGGGCCGGTGGTTGTCTCGGTCTCAAAAAATTCAGGTGAAACCGAAGCATAGAACCAGAAGCCCGAACGCACTTTTACCAATGCCCTTACGCTGGCGTCTGCAACCGGGAAACCTGCGAATGTGCTTGCCACGCCTTCAATCACGGCATCCTCCGACGTGTTGGCCGGGCGCTCCACATTTTTCACTTCAACCATGAAGGTGGGGAGTTTATAATCGCTCACAGTGAAATATGCCGACCCGAATGTCCTGTCGCCACGCACCAGTTCTATGGAGTAGTTGCCGGTGAGGCCGGATTTGGGCAAGCTGAATGCACCCTGAACGCGCCCCCAGCTATCGGTGGTGAGCGCCAGAGTGTCAACGCTCTGATAGTTTGCATCGCGCAACACAGCCGAGAATGTCTCGTTTTGCGCTATTGTGTTGCCACCGCGCGAGGTATGACTATATACGGATGCGGAGAAATCGACCACATCACCCGGACGATACAGTTTAAGCGACGTGAACATATTCGCGCCGTAACGCACTGTTCCATCCGTCATATCCGACGAATTATACACCGAACAGAAAGGCGCAAACATATCCGCGCCGAGCGCAGGACATATCTGTCCGTAATCTTTCACTTCAAGTGCGAGCATTCCGCTTCCATCGGTGACACCGGGCAGCGATACCGGCCCTGTTTTTCTGTTCCACGGAGTGAAGCTCACAGAAACACCTTCCACCGGCGCACCGGTCTCCGCATCAGCGACGATTGCGGTCGACTTGCCGTCCTTCGACATGGCCGAACCTGTCAGGTTGCTGCACGACACAACGTCGACCCATTCCACATCGGCCTGCTGACGTCCGGCAAAATCGGCAATGACTGCAAAAAGCCCGAAATGCGGCAACTTGAATTCCGCCACACGTGATGCGGTGAACGGCACATCGCCTCCAAGCGACACTTCCAGGGTGCTTACGGGATGGAGCTGACTGCGTGTAAGTTTCACCTGATTGCGGTTGCGGGCGGAACGTGCCACCGATGTGACATCCACCAGTTGCAGTGTCACGACGTTCACATTGTCGGCGGTGACCTTGACGGGAAGCATGCCCCCCTTTACGCCCTGAGCGGCATATTCCGTACGCACCGCTTTGGCCGACATACCGCTCAGGCGGTTCTTCACTTCATTGATGTTGAAATAATCGGGATTCTTTGCGGCAAAATCCGAAAGCAATCCGTAGAGCGTTTTCTTCTGTTCCTGACCGTCGGGACGCATCTGCAGCAGAAACTCCACCGCATAGGGCGATGTGATGTTCCTGCGGTAAGCCTCCATGAAAGCATCGTTACAGCGCGAATCGGATGTGGGGGCATAACGCCGCAGATATGGAGCCACAGGAGTCACGGTGCCGAATAGACGGGGACATATGTAGTCAATCATGTCAACCTGCGCACGCACAGCCGGAGCCGTGCCGTCACGGCCCAGAATAAGCGAACGGTAGATTCCGAGAATTTCGGCATTCACGCCGGATGCATTCGCTGGATAAAGCGACTGGTCGAGCATATCGGCGAGCAGGGCCACCGGAAGCACGGCATTCCGGTCGGCAAAGGTGGTCAGACAATCAATAGCCTGCGAGGCTGCGAAATCGTAAAGCGTGGGATAGAACGTCAATGCATCCCTTTCGTATTCTATCACGTTATCAAAATCCGTGAGAGGCATGGCAAGCAATGCCGCACGTGGCTGCAATGCTGCATCCACAAGGTTCTTCACTTTTCCGGAAAACTGCACTCGGCTCCACAGACGGTAGTCCGTTCCGGCCACATCGCTGTTTGCTGGCCGCTGGTCGTAGGTCCATCGGTCCGACTGATACGCGCCGGTATAAATTCGGGCCTCAAGCAGATTAATCAGCGACAAGGCCGCCACATCGGACGTACGGGCCTTCACAGCCTCGATTTTGCCGAGCACAGCCGGAAGCGAATCGGCCGATACTGCAACCTTGGCCAGACTCCAGCGGATAAGGGCATTGAGCGCCTGCGACGAATTGCCGTCGGCAAGCGCACGGTCCAGATCCGACTGGGCTGTGGTTTCCACTTTTCGCGGGAATGCGAAATCTGGCTTGCTGCCAGTTATGTTCTTTCCGTTCATAGGCATGAAACAGCCTGCCAGGGCAAGCAGACAAAGAAACAAGATTTTTTTCATACCGGATTCAAATTAATCAGGTGGTCGACATTCTATATGGTCAAAATAGTAACGGCAAGCCAAGTGTTGCGGTTCGCCGCACTCTAAATTTCGTACGTGACAATAAAACTTAAACGAAGCTCTACCGTACGCCAGCATTCTCCCGTGTCCTCCACAGGGCAATTACGGCATAAAAGAAACGGTGAAGCCTCGTTCGCTATCAGATTCGCTCCTCGGCAATGGAGCGAACAACCACTGCATAAGCCCGTTATTTCATCTCGGCCTTTTTGGTGCTGCGCAGGCGGTGATGCTGGCGCATCATCTCGCGCGAGAATTTCCGCTCCACATTGTTGAGCAGAAACACCTGCTTGCTTGAAAGAATCTCTCTGAACTTCTGCATGTACTCCTTCTCGATCTCGGCGGTGCGGACTTTTGCATCGTAAACTGCTTCAGTCGCCTTTTCGTACTCAAGGTCGGTGGCATCCTGAGCCTCAGCCACACGCTGCTCCATTACGCGCGCATCCGAATCGATTTTACGGGTCTGCTCGTTCATCTCCTCGTAAAGCGGGAAAAATTTAGCCTGCTGCTGAACTGAAAGGTCAAGCTCCTTGGTGAAATAATTGCGCTTGTACTGGTTCATCTCATTAAGCCACTGCTCACGGTCCGTGCGGTTCTGGGCCATCGACACAAGTGTGCTTCCCATAACTGTCATCAGTACGAACAGATATTTGAGGACGTGTTTTTTCATCTCGAATCTCTTTCTAGTCTATTTTATTCGGCCTGCACGGTCTCGGTGTCGACAAGGCTGTCAACCGGAGTGAAATCCTCCACGGAAATGCTGTCGTTATACATCTCGTCGAACAACTCGCTGTCGTTCAAGTCATCGATTATATATTCATAGACAAAATTGTCATCACTGAGAGCATCAGTGAGGATATGGTTCTTGTCGATTGACAGATCGATGTTGCCGGGGCCCATCATGGTGAACATCTTTAGCATGCACCATATGCCTGCGAACATGGCTGCCATATACACATACGGACGCACACGCTGCCACGTGGTGCGGTGCTCGATGCGGCGCGGCTGCTCGGCCTCAGGACGTTCGGGCAACATGGCCTCCATCTTCGCGGCGAAATCCTCGAAGAAGCCTTCCGGAACCGTCATTCCGTCATTCCGGTTTATTTTTTTCAATATGTCTTCGCCTTTTTTCATAATTCATTTTTGAAGCGCAAAATGAAAAGAATCAGCTGTGATAATCTCTTTATGTGTTAGCCTGCAAGCTTTTCCGTCAGGTGCAAACCCTTGGGAACCGCCTGTGGGCTGAAGTTGTCTGTGCT
>DBFWRP010000206.1:0-1757 GCA_048222005.1 Muribaculaceae bacterium
GTGACATTCTCTAACCTGCGACTTGGCAAATTCGTCTATCAGGAGATCAGCACCGTGGACGGCTATGTGCTGGACGAGACCAAATACGATTTCAGCCTGACCACAGCAAACCTCAATATTAAAGTCACACGCGAGAACGCACCCGCCAAGGGCAGCATCACAGTCCGCAAGGTGGATGTAACGGGCAGCCCTCTCGCTGGTGCGGAGCTGATGCTGGAGACTTCCGCAGATGGCAAGACTTGGTCGGAGGTGGGCAAAATCACCACCGACAAGGCCGGTATCGCCAAGTGGAGCGACCTCAAGATCGGTGTGCAGTACCGCGTGACGGAAACCAAAGCTCCCGCAGGGTACACGCTGCTGACTGAGCCGCTGTTCACGGGAGCATTGGACAGTGGCAACCGTGATGTCACCATCACCGCCTGCAACAACGCAGGATTTTCCCTGCCGTTCACGGGCGGCACGGGATTTACAACCTATTTCCTGTTTGCAGCACTCATGCTTTGCATGGGTGTTTATTTTTGCAAAAAATCTGATTTTACGGAGGAGACAAGCAAATGAAAAAGATTCATCGCGTGTTCGCGCTGCTCATGGCCGTTGTTATGGCTCTGGGCCTCATCACCACAGCGTTCGCAGAACCGACCATCGACCCCAGCAAAAAAGCATCCCTTTCCATCTACAAATACGACATCACCAAGGCCAGCAGCGATGGTGCATGGGATGCAGAGTCCTACGTCAGCACCGGTCTACATGATGACGCCGTCGTGGACAAGCTGGCAAAGTACGCCATCCAAGGCGTGGAGTTTACCTACCTCCGTGTTGCCGATGTTGCCATGAACAATGAAGTGGTGGACGGTCAGCGCACGGTGGGTGTGCTGTATGGCTTCGATGCCTCTGACCGCAGCAACACCGTGCTGTCTGCCATCGGCCTGACCGCCACAGACGCTTACAAGACCGACAACGGCGTCAACTACTTTACCAGCGATATGCTCAACAACAAGCTGGCCACCGCGCTGGCTGCCAATGCCACGAACGTGAAGAATGCGCTGGAGGCCGCTGTCAAGAACGGCGGCGTGGCTATGACCGAGACGGATGCCACCGGCCACACTTCTGCTTCCAATATGGAGCAGGGCTTGTATCTCGTTGTGGAGACTCGCGTCCCTGAAAACGTGACCTCCACCTGCAATTCCTTCCTCGCGTCCCTGCCCATGACCACCATTGACGGCGCGGCATGGAACTACGATGTGACCGTTTACCCCAAGAATCAGACCGGCAATCCTACATTGGATAAGACCGTGCGTGAAGCAAAGAACTCCACTGGCAAGAATACCGGCAGCCTGACCGACACTACCGATGGTTACGCCCACACCGCCACCGCCTCCGTGGGCGACACCGTGGATTATCAGATCATCAGTACACTGCCCACGATTACTTCCAAGGCGTCTTCTCTCAGCGAGTACACCTATGTAGACACCATGAGCAAGGGTATTCGCTATAACAAGAACGACGTGGTCATCGAGTTCTTCAAGGATAGCGATTGCACCGACAAGATCGCCACTTGGGCCGAGAACTCCGGCAAATTTACCGTGGGTTACGATGATACCGCCAACACCATGACCATCCGCATGACTGATACCGGCCTGAGCGAGATCAACGAGGCGGCCACCGTATATACTGACAGCGTCAAGCGCGGCTATTCCGACTGCACCATGCGTATCACCTACGCGGCGACACTGACCGCAGACGCCAAGATGGGCGAT
>DBFWRP010000207.1:0-1813 GCA_048222005.1 Muribaculaceae bacterium
CATGGGGGTGACGTGCAAGCACATCGACAAGGCCGCGCAGTTCCTCACGGCTGTAGACGCTGCCGGAGGGGTTGGAGGGCGAGCAGAGCAGCACCATGGAGGTGCGAGGGGTGATGGCGGCCTCGAGCTGTGCGGGGGTCACCTTGAAATTCTGGTCGATTCCGGCTTCCACGGGCACCACGGTGCCTTCGGCCAGTTTGACCATCTCCACGTAGCTCACCCATGCCGGCATGGGAATCACAACCTCGTCGCCGGGGTTCACCATGGCCAGGATGGCATTGTAGAGCGAGTGTTTTGCGCCGGCGGATACCACAATCTGTTCGGGCGTGTAGTCAAGGCCGTTCTCCTTGTGGAGCTTTTCGGCTATGGCCTTGCGCAGGGCAGGGAATCCGGGTACCGGCGGATATCGCGTGATATTGTCGTCGATGGCCTTTTTGGCGGCATCCTTGATGTGTTGGGGCGTGTCGAAATCAGGCTCTCCCACAGAGAGGTTTATCACGTCAACGCCTGCAGCGCGGAGCTCGCTGCTTTTTTGCGACATAGCAAGCGTGGCCGAGGGAGCCATCGCCTTGATGCGGTTTGAGATTCTGACTGCTTCCATGCGTCGGGGGGATTTAGGGGGGTGTTATGGCTTGCTGTTTTCGGAAGGAAGCGACCAACTATGGCCTCCCTTCCATCTGCAAAGGTACGATATTTTTGTAAGTAGCTGTGATATTTTAACCCATAATAGCATACAGTAGCATCGTTTTATCGTTCAGGCAATCAAATTCACGGTTGCATTTGGATGCCTGCGGGCCGGAGTCACTGTCTGGCCGGCTGAGCATCGGCTTCGGGGCGGCCGGTGTTGAAGCGGGTGGTGTCAGGGTTCTCGATGAGCCCCTGACGGATGAACTGCAGCGAGTCGGCATGCGAAAGGCGGTCGTCGTTCAGGTTCTGCAGCGTCTGGGAGCCGGATGCGGGAGCTGGATTGCGGAAGGTGAGGCGCCCGCTGCGGGCTTTCTGGATGCCACGGCGGAAGGCCGTGTCGATCTGGCGCACGATGTTCACGCGGGTGTTGTCGGCAATAGCCTGGCGTTCCACCACCATGTTCTCCTTGAACTTGGCGCCGCCCAGACGGATTTTCATGTCGTCGGGGGTGCCCTTGATGTTTATGCCGAACTTGAACGGGATGGGCGACTTGAGCACCGAGATGTGGTAGTTCAGGTTCATGGCAAGATCGTTGCTGCCCATCACGCCCAGGCGGTAGCGGTCTATGTCGAACATGAATGGATACAGCTCGATGGCCGAGTTGTCGATCACCACCTCCACTGCCATGTGGTTTATGACGTTGTGCTTCTTGTCGCGGAACATGAGCCATTTGCTCAGGCTCTTGAATGTGTCGGGATCGATGAGCACAAGCGAGTCACCCTCGATTTTTATGGCGCCATGAAGCGAGGCTATATCTATGTCCATCTGCGGTGAGATGTCGGAGGTGAATGCCACATCGGCGTTGACCGTTCCGGCAAAGTTGCGTATGGTGGGGAGGAGCGAATCGATTGCCGGAACGATTGATGTGAGGCGGTCGAGACGGAAATTCTTGACCTTCATGCCTACACCGAACTGGAGCGAATCAACGGCCGAACCGTTGTACAGACCGTCGACCGAAATGGCTCCCGCCTCGGTGGATGCCGCCAGCTTGCGCAGGTTGATGGTGCCGTCGTAAACCAGCATGTTGCCGGTGAAGCGGTGGAGCACAAGGTCGGAGTAGAGCACATGTTTGGCGCGGATGCCGAAGCGGGCGTCGATGTTGCGTGGCACCAGCAGCGGGCCGGTG
>DBFWRP010000208.1:0-1030 GCA_048222005.1 Muribaculaceae bacterium
CAACAGGAGAACATCATCTACAACCATACGCAACCGTGGTACACCAGCGACATGACGCTCATGAAGGAAATACGGTGGGGCAAGGCACGCCTGCGCTTCACAGCCGAGGTCAACAACCTGTTCGACCAAGACTACGATGTCATACTGAACTACCCGATGCCCATGCGTAACTATAAATTCGGCCTTGCCGTGGAACTCTGATATGAAAACCGTCCGAAAGATACTATTCCTTCCGCTCCTGTGTCTGGCGGTCTTGTTCGCCTGCCGGGAGATAGAACTGGTCGTGCCTACGGAGTACGAGCTGCTACCGGGCGTGCCCATAGACCCGGACGCGCGACCGGCCGGCATGTACCTGCTCAACGAGGCCAACATGGGCAGCAACAAGTCGTCCATCGACTACGTGGACTTCCGCAACGCGTACTACGTGCGCAACATCTACGCCGAACGCAACCCGGAGGTGGTCAAGGAACTGGGCGACGTGGGCAACGACATCCAGATATACGGCAACAAGCTGTATGCCGTCATCAACTGCTCGCACAAGGTGGAGGTAATGGACGTGCGTACCTGCAAGCGTATCGGGCAGGTGGACATCCCCAACTGCCGCTACATCCGCTTTGCCAAAGGGAAAGCCTACGTCTCGGCCTACGTGGGTCCCGTGGCCATCGACCCAAACGCCCAGTTGGGAGCCGTATATGAAGTGGATACGGCTTCGCTTGCCGTCACGCGCAAGGTGACGGTAGGTTACCAACCGGACGAGCTGGAGGTGCTCGGGGAGTACCTTTACGTGACCAACTCGGGAGGCTACCGCGCGCCGGATTATGACAGTACCGTGTCGGTGGTGGAAATCTACGGCATGAAACAAATCCAGAAGATTCCGGTAGGCATCAACCTGCACCGCATCCGCAAGGACTGCTACGGCAAGCTCTGGGTGACTTCGCGCGGCGACTACAACACCATCCCCTCGCGCCTCTACGTGCTCGACCGCAAGGACAAGAATTCCAAGGAAATGGTGGTGAAGGACACGTTGGAC
>DBFWRP010000209.1:0-1896 GCA_048222005.1 Muribaculaceae bacterium
TCGGTGGCTACGGGGATGATGTGGTTCATCGCCAGGTCGCCCAGCACGCGCGCCTCAATCTGGATTTTCTTTGTGTAAGTTTCCCATTTCACTTCATTGCGCGCCTCCAGCTCCTTGCGTGTCATCACGCCGGTAGATTCGAACATGGCGATGCTCGCGGGCTTCAAGTAGTTGTCGAAAATGAGCGGGCAGCTCGTTTCGCAGTCCAGGCCCCGGCGGGCGGCCTCCGCCTTCCATTCGTCCGAGTAGCCGTTGCCGTCAAAACGGACAGGCTTGCACTCCTTGATGTAGCGGCGGATAATTTCGATGATGGCGGAGATTTTCGGTTCACCCTTTTCGATGAGCGCGTCCACGTCCTGCTTGAACCGGGCAAGTTGTTCGGCAACGGCCGCGTTGAGCGCAATCATGGCGCTGGCACAGTTTGCCTCCGAGCCTACGGCGCGGAATTCGAAGCGATTGCCGGTGAAGGCGAACGGCGAAGTGCGGTTGCGGTCGGTATTGTCAATCAGCAGTTCGGGAATTTGCGGGATGTCCAGCTTCATTCCCTGTTTGCCTGCCAGTGAGACAAGGTCATCGTTGCCGCTTTCTTCTATATGGTCCAGCACTTGCGTGAGCTGTTTGCCCAGGAAAGAAGAAATGATGGCGGGCGGCGCTTCGTTGGCTCCCAGGCGATGGGCGTTGGTGGCACTCATGATAGAGGCTTTCAGCAAACCGTTGTGGTGGTATACCGCCATCAGGGTGTTGACAATGAAGGTGATGAAGCGCAGATTGTCTTCGGCGGTCTTGCCCGGAGCCATCAGCAGGACGCCGGTGTCTGTACCCAGTGACCAGTTGTTATGCTTCCCCGAGCCGTTGACGCCTTTGAAGGGCTTTTCGTGCAGCAACAGGCGGAAGCCGTGGCTCCGCGCCACCTTGCGCATGAGCGACATGATGAGCATGTTATGGTCTACCGCCAGGTTGCATTCTTCGAAAATGGGAGCCAGCTCAAATTGGTTGGGGGCCACTTCGTTATGGCGGGTCTTGACGGGTATGCCCAGTTCCAGCGCCTGTATTTCAAGGTCTTTCATAAAGGCAGCCACACGGGTGGGGATGGCTCCGAAGTAATGGTCTTCCAATTGCTGGTTCTTGCTGGCTTCGTGTCCCATCAGGGTGCGCCCGGTCAGCAGCAGGTCGGGGCGGGCGGCATACAGCCCTTCGTCCACCAGAAAGTATTCCTGTTCCCAGCCCAGGTAGGCCACCACTTTCTTTACTTCCGGGTTGAAGTAGTGGCACACGTCCACGGCGGCTTTGCCCACAGCACTCAAGGCTTTCAACAGTGGCGTTTTGTAGTCCAGTGACTCGCCGGTGTAAGCAATGAAGACGGTAGGGATGCACAGGGTGTCGTCCACCACGAAGACAGGCGATGAGGGATCCCATGCACTGTAGCCGCGTGCCTCGAAGGTGTTTCGGATGCCGCCGTTGGGGAAGCTGGAAGCATCGGGCTCCTGCTGTACGAGGAGTTTGCCGGAGAATTCTTCCATCATTCCACCCTTGCCGTTGTGTTCCACAAAGGCATCGTGCTTTTCGGCTGTGCCTTCCGTCAGGGGCTGGAACCAGTGGGTGTAGTGGGTTACACCTAGCTCGATTGCCCAGCGTTTCATGCCTGCCGCCACTTCATCGGCTATGGCACGCTCCAGGGGGGCGCCGTTGTCCATGGCGTCCGTCAGTTTGGCATAGACGGCGCTGGGCAGATACTTGAACATTTTCTCGCGGTTGAAAACGTATTTGGCGAAATATTCACAGGGCCTTTCGGCTGGTGTCTCCACCGTTGCTGCTTTCTTCTTGAAAGCCGTTTCGACTACTCTGAATCTTAATTTTGACATAATACCTAAATTTGTTTAGTTGTTGATTAGTAGA
>DBFWRP010000021.1:0-1120 GCA_048222005.1 Muribaculaceae bacterium
GTACATCAAAATCACGAGTACACCGTCCGCAACGGCAACGCCTGCGCCCACACCGACCCCCGCGCCGTCCGATCCGTCTAAAGAACAGACCGCAAAAACGACGGAATACGTCAACTTCCGCACGGGCCCGGGCACAAATTACAGCTCTAAGGGCGTCATTCCGTCCGGCACTGCGATTACCGTAACGGATACAAGCAACTCCCAGTGGTACGCCGTCCGCCTTGCTAACGGCTCCACGGGCTCCATTTACGCACAGTATATCAAGATTACTTCCGCTACCGCAACGCCCGCGCCTACCGAGGCCCCGGCAGACGGCACCGTCCGTGCCAAGACCACGGCAGACGTCAATCTGCGCAAGGGTGCAGGCACAAATTACGGCGTTATCCGCGTTGTCGGCAATAACACCGCCGTCACGGTCACGGAAGCCACCAACACCTGGTATAAAGTAAAACTTTCCGATGGCACAGAGGGTTACCTCTATGCCCAGTATGTCACCGTCACCTCCGGCGACATCAACAGCGTCAAGAAAGAGGAGACCACCGATCCCTCCACGCTCACCGAAGCCGAACAGAAAGCAAAAGCCGTCCTCGATACGATCGGCTGGGATCTGCGCGCGGCCTACAACTGGTCCGCACACGCACTTCCGTATTACACGCTCGGCCCGGAGGTCACCGGCAACAGCGTTCATTCCGAGTGGTACGCAAACTTCGGCTTTGACAATCACAAGGGCAACTGCTACGTCATGGCAGCCACATTCCAGAAAATGGCAAAACTGCTCGGCTATGATGCACACCTTGTTGAGGGCTACATCCGCACGTATAACGGCCGCGGCCGCCACGGCTGGGTTGAGATTGACATGAACGGCACCACCTACGTGTTCGACCCGAACTTCGAGTACGGCGGTTACGGCAACGGCTACCAGATCAACTACGGTATGTCCGGTACGTTCAAGTATATCGACTATGCCCGTGTAGATTAACGGCAAACCCTAAATCGGAAAGGAAATTTACCCCATGTACAATAAAATGAAAACGGGCGCGTTGGCGTTCGTCTGCGCGGCGCTCGTGCTTTGCGCCGGCTGCTCCGCTGCGGAGAACTCTTCTTCCGCAGAAGCCACACC
>DBFWRP010000210.1:0-1521 GCA_048222005.1 Muribaculaceae bacterium
TAGCACAATCGTGCGGCGCTGTCAACCCCTTTTTTTAAGTTTTTTCGCAATCTTTGTATGTGCTAAAATGGCAGAACCGCAAAGAGAGGAAAGCTCTCCTTGATATGGTTTGATGGTTTGCTAAGCCTTTATTTTACCATATCTTTAGAGAGCTTCCTCTCTTGCAGTTCTGCCCGTACGGTGCTTTCCCGCGGGAATGCACCATAAAATTTCTGCATGATCCTGTGGGTTCCTTCGATTCAGGCGCATGCCGCCTGAGTCTTCCGGGCTTGACACGGAAGCCCGATCATTGCACTGTGACGCTGACCGTGAGGGAGGCAGTACCGACCGTAACCACAACGGTGGCACAGTTGCCGGCTTCGCCGGTGTAGTCCGCGACCGTGAAGGAGGCTTCACCGATACGGTCTGTGGCACCTGACAGTGTTGCTTCGGCGTTATACCACACATGTGCGGTATTCCGGATCAGATCGATCAGTTCTGCGGATTCGGTGCCGGCAGAGACGGTATAGTGGCTGCCTTCAAGAGTGTAATAGTTCTTTTTTTCGGTGCCGATCCCAGTGAACTTATAGAGGCGGACATACTTGGCCTCATAGTTGGCATAGGCGGGTGTATCAAAGCCCACACCGTTAAAGCCGTCCGGATAGCCGGTAGAGAAATCGCCGCCATTGTAAAGTGTCGGACGGTAGGAGGTCCAGGCACCGTTATACCACAGTTCGCCTGTGGCATAGTTTGTTGGATAGTACCGAATGATCTGATAGTTGCCCTGTCCGTCGCCGCGGACGGTGAAGGCGTGATCGGTTCGGCTGGAGGTTTGGCTGTAGCCGAAGGTCGTTGCCGTGCCGGAACCGAGCTTCAGATAATAGTTGTTGCCCCGGAAGTACCACAGGCCCGAAATGGCGGTACCGTTTTTAATGGGATTGCTTCCGGAGGCCGCCGTCGTGATCCATTCATTGAAGCGGGAATCGGTGGTGACGGTTTGGCCGTCGGCCGAAACGGTGATGCTGATGCCGTCCAACGAGGAGCTGCCGCCCACGCTTGTACCGTTGGTACTGACCGGCAGAAGAACATCCGCATCGGGTGCGACAATGATATAATGGGCATTTTGGTCAGGACCGTCGGTGTCGAGGGTATAAAGGTAACGGGAGCCTTCCTCGGTGAACTGCCAGTCCGAAGCCTCAATGTCGGCCAATTCGCCCACAACAAAGGTACCGAAGGTGTCGGTATAGACGACGGCTTTGCCGTCTATGACAGTGGCATCCAGCAAAACAGGCGTTCCGTCCTTGACGATGTAAACACGGGTACGCAGATCGGAAAGGCCTGCGGCGGGAAAACAGATCTGATAGAGCGCTCCGTCAGCGGCACCGGAGGCAACAACCTGATAGCCCTTGGCACCCGACAGTGTGCCGGCAAGGGACGAAACATCTGCAAGCGATGCGGTGATGCTGACGGCAAGGGGCTCTTTGCCGTAGGCGGCCACGCTCACTCCGGTTGCGGTGTCGGTAGCAAGGGAGGGGCGTATGG
>DBFWRP010000211.1:0-1415 GCA_048222005.1 Muribaculaceae bacterium
CGCACACGCTGAAAAAAGCGGTAAACGGCAATGAGACCGAAATTGAAGATTGAGCCAATGCACCGGTGAATCAGTTTGCTTAATGCAAGCTGATTTTCTGCGGTGATTGCCGCTGCTCGGAGAGGTAAACGGCGCATGAAAGTGAGCTTTAGTCAAAACATGAAGTTTGTATGCAGTTTGCGGGCACCGCTCTTTTGAGTGGTGCTTGTTCGTTTGTTTACGGGAATAAAGCCGTGAGTTTTAATGAGAACAGCCGCCGCAGAGAGACCGATACCCGGATTCAATAACGATTCGGTGTCAATAAGGATTTTTTGAAATCATATAAACAGGCACCGCAGTCCGAACCGGGCTGCGGTGCCTGACTTTAAGTTTTGTCGTGCTGCACAGGCGCTTGCTTATGCATCATGACTGTTTAGCTTTTTCAGCCGTTCATTGCCATGCGCATGATAGCAAGAGCGTCGGATGCGGTAACGGTGCCGTCACCGTCGAGGTCAGCGTGTGCGAGCTGACTTGCGGTGAGAGTGATGGTACCCATTGCGCCGCGCATTGCGAGCAGTGCGTCGGAAACGGTTACGATGCCGTCGCCGTCAACGTCGCCGTCTGCCATGCCTGCATCGCCGGAGAATGCAACATTGTCGATCTTAACGCAGTCCTCGCCCCTATTGACGCTGCTGTCCTTGCTGTAGGACCATTCAAAGGTGTATGCGCCGTCGGCAGCTGCGGTGTAGGTGTAGGTTGCCCATGCACTGTTGGTGTTGCCGGAGAGCTTCTGAACTTCGGTGCCGTTTGCTTTGAAGCGGTACCAGTCATAGTTGCTTTCACTGCTGTAGTAGTAGTCGAAGGTGAGGGTGTCGCCTGCTGCCATCTGAACAGTGGTGGTGAGGGTTGCGGTGGAGTTGCCGATGCTTGCATTGTTGGACTTTGCAAGGAATCTGTCGCCTTCGGTAACGGCTTCAAAGCCGTAGGGCTGGCTGGTGCCGAACTGGAGAGAACCGCCCGCAACATTGAGGGAATCAAACAGGGAAGTATCGATGTTGACGGTTGCTTCGCAGGTTGCGGTGCCGAATACGGAACCGTTGACCATAACGGTGCAGGTGATGGTTGCGGTGCCCGCGCTGATACCGGTGACGGTTGCTTTGCGCTTGTTGCCGGTAACGGTTGCAACGGATTCGTTGGAGCTGGTCCAAACGAGCTCATAGTTGTTCGCATTTTCAGGCTGACGAACAAAGTTGATTTCTGCAGTCCTGCCGATGTACATCTCAACTGCATTCTGCTGGAGGCTGAAGCCGGTGATGTCAACGGGCTCCGGGTTGCCGAAAAGCGTCCACTGGCTGTTTACAGTCTGTGCGCTGTCGGGATTTGCGGGGAAGGGATCATCCTCGCTCATAACGATGGGCCATGCGTCGCCGTAAGGA
>DBFWRP010000212.1:0-1536 GCA_048222005.1 Muribaculaceae bacterium
GTCCCCTACATTCAATCAGCACAGCCATCCGGCTTGACCCAAAACACATAACACCAATTAAAACCATATACAAAATGAATACAGAAACAATTGGAACCTGGGCAGGACTTGTTTGGAACGCCCTCAACGAAACAGACGTACTGAGCCTCAAACAGCTCAAAAAAATCACCAAGCTCAAGGACAAAGAGACATTCGCCGCTATCGGATGGCTCGCCCGCGAAGGCAAAGTCGACGTACAGACCAACCCCGAGGACGAAAAAGAATACCTCTTCACACTGGTTGGCAACAAATAATACAACCACCTCAAAACTGACCACAGGGCGGTGCGCCACTCCCCCCGGAGCGCGACACCGCCCTGTTTGCGCACATCCGACCCCTTGGCCACAGCACCTACACGCCAGCCGCACCCACAGAACCACAAGGCCCGCACAGCGCTTTCAACAAATTTAACCCGAAAAACACCATATTCACCAAACTTTTTCGTACCTTTGCATCTTGTTAAATAGGCGCACCACATCCGTTGCGCCTTATAGCCTATACGACATTCCGAACATGAGACAACTAAAGATTTCTAAATCTATCACGAACCGCGAGAGCGCGTCGCTCGATAAATACCTTCAGGAAATTGGACGTGAGGAACTTATCACTGTAGAACAGGAAGTAGAACTCGCCCAGCGCATCCGCGAAGGCGACCAGATTGCCCTCGAAAAGCTCACCCGCGCCAACCTGCGCTTCGTGGTCTCCGTTGCAAAGCAATACCAGAACCAGGGCCTCAGCCTCCCCGACCTTATAAACGAAGGTAACCTCGGCCTCATCAAGGCCGCACAGAAGTTTGACGAAACCCGAGGCTTCAAATTCATCTCCTATGCAGTGTGGTGGATCCGTCAGTCCATCCTTCAGGCACTCGCAGAGCAGAGCCGCATTGTACGTCTCCCCCTCAACCAGGTTGGCTCGCTCAACAAAATATCAAAAGCACTCAGCAAATTCGAACAGGAAAACGAGCGTCGCCCCTCCCCCGAGGAACTGGCCGAAACCCTCGATGTCCCAGTGGAAAAAATAGCCGACACACTCAAAGTGTCCGGACGCCACATATCCGTGGACGCCCCCTTCGTGGAAGGTGAGGACAACTCACTGCTCGACGTGCTTGCCAACGACGACTCCCCCATGGCCGACGCCACACTCACCCAGGAATCGCTCTCTAAAGAGGTGGACCGCGCATTGCATCAGCTTCACGAACGCGAACGTGAAATCCTCAAGATGTTCTTCGGAATCGGATGCCAGGAGATGACCCTCGAGGAAATCGGCGCCAAATTCGACCTCACACGCGAACGAGTACGCCAGATCAAAGAGAAAGCCATACGCCGCCTCAAAGGCCAGAAATCACGCCTGCTCAAAACCTACCTCGGCCAATAATCCGCCACTGCGACGGGAAAAACCTTCCCGACAGGCCGACAATAGAAACCATATCACACCGGAAGCAATGCCAACAGCCACACAACAACAGGCCAGACATTGCTTCCGGTCTCTTTTATAGCT
>DBFWRP010000213.1:0-1787 GCA_048222005.1 Muribaculaceae bacterium
ATGGGTGTTGCAAAGCCAGCAGGCAGCCACCTGCACCAGCAACGGTTACAGAAGCTATTCGTGTGCCTGCGGTCAGACAAAATCTGAGACGATCTATTCCAGCGGGCACAACTACAGCTATGGCTCGTGGGAACAGTATTCGTCCAGTCAGCACCGGCGCGAAGCCTATTGCCGGAACTGCGGCGATTCGGATTACGAATACGCCAGTCATAGCATGAGCTACGGATCATGGAGCAATTCTTCTTCCAGTCAGCACAGCCGGACGGCAACGTGCCGCACCTGCGGATATTCCACAGTGGATTACGGCAATCACAGCTATTCTACCGGTTCGTGGAGCAAGTACAGCGATACCCAGCACCGCAGAAGCAAGACTTGTTCCGGCTGCGGCGCATCGACCTATGACTACGCCAATCACAGCTATTCCTATGGCTCGTGGGTGTCGGACAGCGAAACGCAGCATAAGCGCACCAAGACGTGCTCGGCCTGCGGCGATTCTGGCTATGAATACGCTGACCACACCGACGCGAACGGTGACGGCAAGTGCGACGATTGCGGTGCAACTGTCAGCCTGACGATCAAGTGGGACGCCGGAACGAACGGCGGCACCATTGATGGCAAGACCAGCATCACCACGACAGGCAAGCCGAATGCGACGGCAACCGCCCCGACGAGCACGCCGGTCAAGACCGGTCATGCGTTCAAGGGCTGGTACACCTCCGCTTCTGGTGGCAGTCTGTACAATACCGTGACCATCACAATGGCAAAGACGTTCTACGCACAATTTACCGCCAACAGCTATACGCTGACGTGGGATCTTGGCAATGGCACGACAGAGGAAACGAAGCAGACCTATGGGGAAAAGCTGACGTTGCCGACTGAGCCGACGCGCAAGAATGCCGAGTTCCTCGGCTGGTTCACGGAAGCGAACGGCGGCACACAGGTCGATGCCAACACCATCTACAAGACAGATGGTGACAGCACCTACTATGCGCATTGGGAGATCACAGAGGTTTTCTCGGTCACGGTTCCTGTTACACTGCCCCTCATCGTAGACGAAGGTGGAGAAGTTCATGTTGGCGCAGCGGAGATCATCAATGCGTCTACCGGTGATGTCATCGTGTCCAGTGTTTCAATTTCTACCAAGAATGGCTGGCAGCTCGTTCCCTACACGACTGACATGGCGCACGCCAAAGTCGATGCGAAACAGCTTGGTTTCAAAATCAACGATTCTTTGACGACGAAAACCGGTGATGCAGAAACATTCTCGCTGACCTCACCGTGGACGATTGCGGAAAATGGAAAACTGCCGCTCTCCTACGATGCCGTTGTCAGCGCCGTTTCTCAGCCCGTTACCGAGCAGGATGTGCTGTCCGTCGTGTTCGTACTGGAATGGAAGGGGGAATAATTTATGATGAAGATTTTGAAGCGCGGAAAGCTGTTCGTTTTCTGCGCGCTGCTCTGCCTGCTGTTTGCTACGGTCGCGTCGGCGGCCGGCAGCGGCGATGTGGCATCCGCTGTTGAAAGCACCTGGACCACAGCGTCCACGCAAATCAAAACTGTTGTGGATAACGTGGTTTTTCCGGTCATTGATATGGTTTTAGCCATTGCTTTCTTCGTAAAACTCGGTACCGCATACTTTGACTACCGAAAGAGTGGGCAGTTTGAATGGACTGCGCCCGCCATTCTCTTTGCGTGTTTGGTCTTCACTTTGACCGCGCCGACCTATATCTGGGGCATCGTCGGGCTGTGATCAATTCGGAAAGAAAAGGCAGGTGACGCAGCTTGTT
>DBFWRP010000214.1:0-1039 GCA_048222005.1 Muribaculaceae bacterium
CTTCTCGAAATTGACGGAACTTGCCAGCGTGGCACCCTTGAGGGCATCCATCATCGGCATCGAACCCACCATCGGGTTGCTGTCCAGCATCGACGCCAGCGCCGAATAGGCCATCACCATGTTGATGTCGTTCTTCTCGGAGAGCTGGTCGGCAACGACCTTGTCACCCATCAGGCTCTCGCCGCACTTCTGGGCAAAGAGTTTCTTAACGGCATCGAGTGCACTTTCCGGCGACCCCTGCGCGAAATAGAGCATGACAGCCACATCGTTGTAGGCGCACAAACCGCTCACGGAGCTGTCCTCGCCCAATGCGATGACCGAGATGCCGCCCTCGTGCCGGGGTGCAATGCCGCTTTTCTCGCCGATGCGTGCAAGCAGGGCGTCCAGTTTCGCCTTGTCGCCGACGGGCAGCAGCATACCGCCCCGGACATTCGGGGACTGCATCGCGCCATCCATCGACATGAAGAAGAACAGGTCTTTTTTCAGGTCGACACCCGATTCGCAGGGGTTCTTCAGCAGGGCGAGCAGGTATTCCTTCTCCTCGGCGGTGATGCCCTCGGCTTTGTCGAGCTCGGCCTTGAGCCGGATGAAGAGCGGATGCTGCCCGATGTCGCCGGCATCGCTCTTCTGCAGAAGCGAAGCGGGATTGACCGACATCGTCATAAAGGAATCGGCAGGCAGGAGGTTGCGGTAATCGGCACCTCCGCCGCAGGAAACAACCAGCATGGACACCGCTGCAAGGCAGGCCAGCTTCAAGGATCGTAGCGTTTTTTTCATATTCGAATTATTTGAGTCCGTATTTGGAACAAGCAAAGCTATAAAAAATTGCGGAACAACCTGCGACATAGGGGGTAAAAATTGCGTTGCGGGGCTAAATTATCGCGCATGTCCCGGGACGGGATGTTTTTCCGGGAATAAATTGCTATTTTTGCATGGAAACAGACACAAAAACACGCGATGACTCCTACCACCCTTTTCATATTGGCCGCTACATGCAGCCTGGCAGTGCCCGTCGCACTGTTCCTCGTGCTGTGGCGCC
>DBFWRP010000215.1:0-4888 GCA_048222005.1 Muribaculaceae bacterium
GTTTTATTATTGAACATCCCGATAGAGGGACACACACAGTAGCCCGGACAGGGCGCCTTGCTTTCAGAATGGCGAATAGAGATTTGCCCGTATGAAAGGTTTCCAGACAAGGTATAGTATCCATAACTAAAACTTATGAGATTATGAGATCGATTGTTAAGGTTTTTAAATCGGAAGTAGGCAAATGCTTCCGTTCGTTTGGAGAGTCGGATGCTTTTCGTGTGACAGGCGATTGCACAGCTCCCTGCAGTTATCCCGGTTTCCGCCATTGAATGTCCGCATCCAATGCCAACCGGAAAGTTTAATTTTTAGATTCAGAACGTTATGAAAGCAACAACAATGATGAAAAAGGCGTTCAAATGGTACTTCAACAATGCCTCTCTGGCATATAAGTACACCGGCGAATGGGAAAATCTCCGTCGTTCGGTCAACGCCAAGGCCTGAAGCCTCAGATTTTAATTTAAATGTGCATTGCGGTGCAGACAATAACCCGCACATCACATTTTTTTCAGACAATTCAGAAAACTCTATACATATCAGAAGACGCCAGCGCGGTGTACCGGAATTCCGGCAAGCCGTGCTGGCGCCTTTTTTAATGGCGTTCAGTTGTATGAATGTGTCGGTGAAACGGAGCTGTCAGAACAGAATCTGCAGGCGCGCCTGAATGGCGTTCACATGGCATTTGTGGAAGCCGAGCACCTCGCTGTCGCTCACATCTGTGTAGGAGTAGCGCAGGCGGGCGAGCATGTACTTGTTGATATAGTAGTTGAACGTCACGGAATAGTCGTTGGAGCGGCCGCCGAACACGCCGGCCTTGTGGCATGAGGCTTCGGTGTAATTGTAGCCCACAATCATTTCGAGAGATTTGGGTGCAGGGGTGGCCAGGCCGGCGTCGCCGTGCGAGTAGCCGTAGTCGCTGCCGATCAGGATGCCGCGCAGCAATCCGTACACGCCCTGTGCGCGATAGTTCTCCAGTCCGTTGCGTCGCGCGATGTTCATGTAGTAATACTGGCCCTCGATGGCGATGCGGTTGTAGGCGAACACTATTTCAGGCGACAGCTTGAACACCCCCTTGGCGTCGGACACGTTGGCCGACAGCATGCCGATCTTGTTCACTCGCGAGGGGAAGTTGGCCGAGTAATCGAAGTAGCCTTCCGTCACGGTGCCGTCGTCGGCCAGATGGTGCAGGGCGGTCTGGTACCACAGTGAAAGCCCCACCTGGGCAACGCGTCCTTCGGTGCGCAGCGGACGGTAGACCAGTCGTGTGAGCGCTCCGGCGCTCACCTTTCCCTGCTCGTTGGCAGGTTTCGACATAGACGAACCGTCCACGATGGCGCTCACGCCGGTGAAGAAGGCATCCTTGTCGTGAACGTACATGATGCCGATGTTGCGGCCTGTAGCCTTGAAGAAGTCGTCGGTGGTGGGCGCTTCCATAGCCGGTTTCATCGAGCTTGATGTGGCGGCGTTGAGGCCGAACTGGTGCACGAAGTAGCCGGCACGCAGAAAGTTGGCCGGGTTGAAGTTGTATTGGATATACACATCCTTGAATCCGAGTTTCTGGTAGCCGTAGCCCACGTCGATTTTTGCCTGCCAGTGGCCGTAGCTCACTTTGGCGCCCATGCGCACATCGGGGAGTGCCACCCCGTCGGCAAAGTGCGGCCCGGATTCCACCAGCTGCCCCTGTTCGTCATATTCATTGTAGAGGGCGCCGTCGGGTGCATAAACCGCGCCGTCCAGCAGGATTCGTCCTGTGGGCTTTATGGTGAGCTTGTTCTCATACTGGGCGTTGGCATTTACAGATGCAGCCAAGGCTGCCGCAGCGGCACATAGAAGCATAATTGTGCGTTTCATGTCGTGATAGTAAAAGTGTGGATAAAAAGGTTTGAATGCGGGCGTCGCAACCAGTGGCATTCAGTAATTATCGCATAAATAACGCCTCCGGATTAAGGTTTGTTTGCTAAAAATGTGTGAAAGCGGGCGGTGACGGAGTGTGTTTTTAAACATGGCGGAAAAAAGCCTCACTGCTGAACCAATCATTCTTCCTGCTGTTTTATAAAGCAGCAACGCAATGAAGTGTCCGCTAATAATTATCGCCCGCAAAAAATCTTTATTATTCACACTTTAACACACCAAATACATTGCCATGAGGACTTTTATCGCCGCTCTGATAGCTCTGATATGTCTGAGCATTCCCGACATCACCAACGCGCAGGCCCGTCGTAGCCGCGAATTCAACGATAAATACAAACTGAAGGAGGCGGTGGTGCTCAGCCGCCACAACATCCGCTCGCCACTGAGCGACAGCAAGAGTGACCTCGGCCGCATGACGCCTCACCAGTGGACCAAGTGGAGTGCCGGCAAAAGCGAGCTTACATCGCGCGGCGGCGCTCTGGAGACAATGATGGGGCAGTATTTCCGCAAATGGCTGGTCGATGCCGGCATGTTCCCCGAAAATTATGTGCCCACTGCCGATGGCCTCTACAAGTTTGCCGACGTGGCCGGTCGCTTTGAGGAGGCTCTTGCCGCCTACGATGCCATCCCCCGCTGATCAGATGTCGAAACGGACGGCAAGAGGGGTCTGACGCCCGGTGAATTCCCCGTTCACATATGCCGGTTCGCCGTTAACCCAGGTCTGCTCCACGCGGAAGCGTGTGCGCAGGCCTTCGTACGGGCTCCAGCCGCACGGGCTGAGCACCGAGTCGCGGGTGATTTCGTACTCCGTGTCGGGATTTACAATCACAAGGTCGGCCATGTACTGCTGGCGAATGAATCCGCGGCGTGATATGCCGTAGAGTTTAGCCGGGGCGGCTGCCATGCGTTCCACCACATCCTCCATCGTGAAATATCCCTTTCCGGCCAAATGCATCATTACGGGGAGGGCGAACTGCACTGAAGGCATGCCGGAAGCGGCCGTAAGGGCGTTGCCCTGTTTCTGCGCAAGCAGATGCGGGGCGTGGTCGGTGCCGATGGTGTCGATGCGTCCGTCGGCCACGGCGCGGAGCAGCTGGCGGCGGTCAGCTTCGGTTTTGAGGGCCGGATTGCATTTGGTGAGCCCTCCTGTCTGTGCCACAGATTCGTCGGTGAGATATAGATAGTGGGGGCAGGTTTCGGCGGTGATGCGTTTTGCTGTCACCGGACCAGGGGTGAGCAATTCCAGCTCTCTGGCGGTTGAGATGTGCATCAGGTGCAGGCGTGCGCCGGTGGCGCGGGCAAGCTCCACTGCTTTGGCCGATGCCTTGAAGCAGGCTTCCTCCGACCGTATGGCACTGTGGCACCCGACAGGTATCCCGTCGGGATACTGCTGCTGCAGTCGTGTGCGGTTGGCGGCTATCTCCTGCTCGCTTTCGGCATGGCAGGCTATGATGCGCCCGAAGTTGGCGAACAGCCGGTGGATGGTGCTGTCGTTGTCCACAAGCATGCCGCCGGTTGAGCTTCCCATGAAAAGCTTCACACCGGGAATGCGGGTATAGTCGGCGTGCAGAATCTCGTCAAGGTTGTTGTTGGTGACTCCCAAAAAGAAGGAGTAGTTGATGGCCGACGATTCGGCTGCCCGCTCCATTTTCCGTTCCCACTGTTCGATGGATGTGGTGGCCGGGTTGGTGTTGGGCATGTCGAAGAACGAGGTGATGCCGCCGGCAAGGGCCGCACGGCTTTCGGAGGCTATGTCGCCCTTTTCGGTGAGGCCCGGATCGCGGAAATGCACATGCTCGTCGATTATGCCGGGAAGAACGAACTTCCCCTCGCAGGGCACGATGTCATAGTTGTCAGTATCGATGGTCGAGGTGTCTACCCGTCCGAAATCCACTTTTGTAATCAGCCCTTTATCTACCACAATATTGCCGACGAACCGGAATCCGTCGCTCACAATCAGGCCGTTTGTCAGAATTCGAGGTTTCATGCTAAAACAGGGCTTAATTCCCGGATGGCCCCGCAGAGCCGACAGACTTCTGTGGGAATTTACGGGTCAGTGAGTTGAGCTTCAGTTGAATCACTCCGAACAGGGCTTCGCCGAAGATGCCGCTGCTCATTTTGCTGGTTCCCAGCACACGGTTCACAAATACGATAGGCACTTCAACCACCTTGAATCCGCATCGTGTGGCTGTGAACTTCATTTCAATCTGGAACGCGTACCCCTTGAAGCGGATTTTGTCGAGTTCCATGGTACGTAGCACCTCGCTGCGGTAGCAGGCGAATCCGGCGGTGGTGTCGGTCACGTTCATGCCTGTGACCAGTCGCACGTACTTCGATGCGAAGTAGCTCATCAGCACACGCCCCATAGGCCAGTTCACCACATTCACTCCGGTGATGTAGCGCGAGCCCACGGCCACGTCGGCTCCATCGTCGGCGCATGCCGAGCGCAGGCGCAGAAGGTCGGCCGGATTGTGGGAGAAATCGGCATCCATCTCGAACACATAGTCGTAACCGTGAGCCAGTGCCCAGCGGAAACCTTCTATGTAGGCTGTGCCGAGGCCGAGTTTGCCACGCCGTTCAATGATGTGCACCCGGCCGGGGTGTGCTTCCATTTTCCCTTTCACGATGTCGGCTGTGCCGTCGGGCGAATTGTCGTCGATAACAAGAATATCGAAAGGATGCGACAAACCGAACACCGCATCTATTATGGCTGCGGCGTTTTCCTTCTCGTTGTACATAGGGATTATCACCAGAGAATCCCTTTTTGTGGCCGGTATTGCCGGGTGCGATTGGTCGGTTGTCATGGTGCTGATCGTTTTGACAAGCACATCGCAATGTGCGGAAATGGCGGATGCGCCGCAAACCTCCCGTTCTGCGGAAGGCCTGAAGCGACATCGGTAAGTGTCCTTGCTGCTTACCTGTCTACAAAGTTACAAATAAGTTTCAATCTTGCAAATTTTTTTGCCTAAATAAAAAC
>DBFWRP010000216.1:0-1902 GCA_048222005.1 Muribaculaceae bacterium
GGAGTAAACTTCGGTGTCCATAACGAGAACGTTGACGTCTTCATCCATTGCAAGAACGTGATCGAGTCCGCCGTAACCGATATCGTATGCCCAGCCGTCGCCGCCGAAGATCCACTGGCTCTTCTTAACGAGCAGGTCGCGGAGGTCATAGATCTCCTTGCAGATCTCGTCGCACTCACAACCGCAGTTCATGCATTCTTCAACCATCTTGACAACAGCGGGAGCTGCCTTGCGGCTGCCCTCTGCATCGTCCTTGTTTTCAAGCCATGCATTGCAGATTGCCTTGACTTCATCGCCGCAGCCTTCAGCAAGCTGCCTGATGAGATCCGCAAGCCGCTCGCGGCGGTGGGTGGTTGCAAGGTTCATACCGAAGCCGAACTCTGCATTATCTTCAAAGAGGGAGTTTGCCCATGCGGGGCCGTGACCCTGCTTGTTTACGGTGTAGGGGCAGGTGGGAGCGGAACCGCCGTAAATGGAGGAACAGCCGGTTGCGTTTGCAACGATCATCCTGTCGCCGAAGAGCTGGGTAACAAGCTTTACATAGGGAGTCTCGCCGCAGCCTGCGCATGCGCCGGAGAATTCGAACATGGGCTGGAGGTACTGGCTGCCCTTGACGGTTGCCTTGTTGACGGGCAGGTCGAGGGTGGGCAGATCCATTGCGAAGTTCCAGTTATCGTTTTCAACTTTTTCGACTTCTGCAAGAGGAGCCATCTTGAGAGCCTTTGTCTTTGCAGGGCAAACATTGACGCAGCTGCCGCAGCCGGTGCAGTCATAGGGGCTGACCTGAATTCGGAAGAGCTTGCCGTCGCCGACGCCGGTCGCCTTCTTGGCAACGAAGGTTTCGGGTGCTTCGGTCTCTTCGGTCATAACGAAGGGACGGATGCTTGCATGCGGACATACAAGAGCACACTGGTTGCACTGGACGCAGTTTTCGGGAATCCACATGGGAACTTCAACTGCGATGCCGCGCTTTTCGTACTTGGTGGTGCCGGTGGGAACATAGCCGTCGGCAGCGAGCTTGCTGACGGGCAGCTTGTCGCCCTGCTGAGCAAGGATGGGCTTGATGAAATCAACGAAATACGGATCGTCGCTGACATGCATTGCGGTTGCGCCGCTTGTTGCGGTTGCCCATGCTTCGGGGTAGTTGATTTCGGTGATGCCGGTAACGCCGATGTCGATTGCGGCATAGTTCTTCTGAACAACGTCCTCACCCTTCTTTGCGTAGCTCTTCTTTGCAGCTGCCTTCATGTAATCGATCGCCTCGTCTGCGGGGATGATTTCGGCAAGCTTGAAGAATGCGCTCTGCATGATGGTGTTGATGCGGTTGCCCATGCCGACTTCGCGGGCGAGCTTAACAGCATCCATGTTGTAGAAACGAATATGCTTCTTTGCAATGGTCTGCTTCATTGAAGCGGGGAGTTCGCGTTCCATATCCTCAACGGTCCACGGGGAGTTGAGCAGGAATACGCCGCCGTCCTTGATGCCTTCAAGAACATCGTAACGGGTGACGTAGCTTGCGTTATGGCATGCAACAAAGTCCGCACTGTCGATAAGGTAGGGGCTCTGGATGGGAGTCTTGCCGAAGCGCAGGTGGCTGATGGTCAGACCGCCGGACTTCTTGGAGTCATATGCAAAGTAGCCCTGTGCGAACATGTTGGTGTGGTCGCCGATGATCTTGATGCTGTTCTTGTTTGCACCGACGGTACCGTCGGAACCGAGGCCGAAGAACTTGCAGCAGATCGTGCCCTCGGGAGCGGCGTTCACAAAGTCGCCCTCGGGGAGGGAAGTATTCATAACATCGTCGATGATGCCGACGGTGAAATGGTTCTTGGGTTCGTCGAGCTTAAGGTTGTCGTAAACCTGCTTGACCATGGTGGGGGTGAATTCCTTGCTGCCGAGGCC